>WSNH01000043.1 GCA_013316135.1 Clostridia bacterium | reverse complement strand
AGCAAATACTAAGCACTAGAATATAAATTTTATATTTTTGGAGGATACAAAAATGATCAAGAAGTATTATGATACTGACTGCGATTTAAAACTTTTGGATGGCAAGACTGTAGCAGTTATCGGATTTGGCTCGCAAGGCCACGCGCACGCAATGAATCTTCACGACAGCGGCGTAAATGTAGTCGTAGGTTTGAGAGAGGGCTCAAGACATACGGAGAAGGCTCTCAAAGCAGGACTTAAAGTTATGTCGGTAGCAGACGCTGCAAAAGCGGGCGACTTGGTAATGATGCTTGTTCCCGACGAGACTTGCGCAGATATATATGATGCAGAAGTAAAGCCGTTTATGACTCCGGGCAAGGTATTGATGTTTGCTCACGGTCTCAATATTCACTTCAAACTTATCAAACCTTCTAAGGACCTCGACGTAATAATGGTCGCTCCTAAGGGACCGGGTCACACTGTAAGAAGTCAATACGAAGAGGGCAAGGGTGTTCCTTCTCTTATCGCAGTATATCAAGACGCTTCAGGCAAGGCAAAGGATTACGCTTTGGCATACGCAAGCGGTATCGGCGCAGGCAGAGCAGGAATCTTGGAGACGACTTTCAGAGAAGAGACGGAGACGGATTTGTTTGGAGAGCAAGCAGTTCTTTGCGGCGGCGTAACGGAATTGATGAAAGCAGGTTTCGATACGTTGGTTGAGGCAGGCTACGCTCCTGAGATGGCATACTTTGAGTGTATTCACGAGATGAAACTCATTGTTGACCTCATCAACAAGGGCGGATTTGAAATGATGAGATATTCTATATCCAACACCGCTGAGTACGGCGACTATCGCACCGGCAGAAGACTTATCACCGAAGAGACAAGAAAGGAAATGAAGAAAGTTTTGCGCGAGATTCAAGACGGCACATTCTGTTCCGAGTGGATGACGGAAAACAAGAGCGGCAAATGCGCTCACTTCCTTGCAACGCGTCAGTTAGAACTTGAGCATCCGCTTGAGAAAGTCGGCAAAGAACTCCGCACGATGATGAGTTGGTTGAAGAAGTAAGTTCTACTCAAAGATAGGCTAGTCAAGACTAAAATGCATCTTTTCCGCCAATACAGCCTTTGGCTCACGCCGACGTACGGCAAGTACGATGACGCTCGCCAAAGACAATCTTGACAAAAAATCCGCTATTTTATCTATTGCCTATCTATCTTATCGTAGAACGGTAAATTAGCGAGAAGAGAAACAAAAAATATAATGAAAATATAGCAATACAGTCAAATAAGTCGTTTATTTAATAAATGACTTATTTGACTAACTTAATAATGATATAATATTATATTATTATTGACATGACGGCATTGGGATTTTAGATTTGAATTTTACTTCATTTTGATTTAATTCTTATGTCATTTCTACCGAAGTGGAGAAATCTCAATCCGTATAAACAAATCAGTTATTATTTAAATATGCAGAATATCTGCGAAGAAGGAAACTATGGCTTTGAGAAGTGAATATTTGACAAAGGGAGTCGAGACGGCTCCGCAAAGATCGCTACTATATGCGTGCGGTTATACCAAGGAAGAATTGGAGCGTCCGCTTATCGGCGTAGTATCGGCGCACAGTGACATCGTGTCGGGACACATAAATCTTGACAAGATCACAGAGGCAGTAAAAGCCGGCGTAAGACTTGCGGGCGGTACGCCTATTATGGTTCCGTCTATCGGCGTTTGCGACGGCATAGCAATGGGACATATAGGAATGAAGTATTCCTTGGCGTCGAGAGAACTGATTGCAGACAGCGTTGAGACAATGGCTATGGCGCATTGTTTTGACGGTCTCGTGCTTGTGCCCAACTGCGACAAAATCGTGCCGGGTATGGTTATGGCTGCAGTGAGAATGAATATTCCTGCGGTAGTAGTCAGCGGCGGACCTATGATGGCAGGCACGGTATGCGGTCAAGAGACTTCGCTTTCAAAAATGTTTGAGGCAGTCGGCGCAAGGAAAGCCAATATGATAGACGATAAAGAACTTCTTGAATACGAAGAGAATTGCTGTCCATCCTGCGGCTCCTGCTCCGGTATGTATACAGCAAATTCTATGAACTGTCTTTGCGAGGCTATAGGTATTGCATTGCCCGGTAACGGCACTATACCGGCAGTAATGAGCGCAAGAATAGCGCTTGCAAAACACGCAGGTATGGCAATTATGGATCTTGTAAAGAGAGACGTAAAGGCAAGAGATATTATCAATGAGAAGTCTATCCGCAACGCGCTTGCTTGCGATATGGCACTGGGCTGTTCGAGCAACAGCGTATTGCATTTGCTTGCAATATCCAACGAAGCGGGATTTCCTCTTGATCTTAAGACAATCAATGAGATAAGCGCGCGTACGCCTAATCTCTGTCACCTTGCGCCTGCGGGACCAACGCATATGCAGGACCTCAATGCTGCGGGCGGAGTGCAGGCAGTTCTTTCCGAACTTGCCAAGAAAAAACTCATTGATACGTCGGCTATCACGGCGACGGGCAAGACAGTCGAAGAAAATATTAAGTACGCAAGCGTAAAGGATTACGACACTATCAGATCCATTGACAATCCCTATTCGCAGACTGGCGGTATCGCAATTCTTTGGGGAAATATTGCCAAGAATGGCTGCGTAGTCAAGCGTAGCGCCGTTGCTGCCGAGATGCTCGTTCACTCGGGACCTGCAAGGGTATTTGACTGCGAAGACGACGCGATTGAGTCTATTTACGGCGGAAAAATAAAAGCGGGCGACGTAGTTGTTATAAGATACGAAGGACCAAAGGGCGGACCGGGTATGAGAGAAATGCTCAATCCCACGTCGGCTTTGGCGGGTATGAAACTCGATAAGAGCGTTGCGCTCATCACTGACGGAAGATTTTCCGGCGCGTCTAGAGGCGCGTCTATAGGTCACGTTGCGCCTGAGGCGGCAGTTGGCGGAGAGATTGCATTGATAAAAGAAGGAGATATTATCGACATAGATATTCCAAACAACTCAGTCAATGTGCGCATAGACGAAAAGCAGTTGCAAGAACGCAGAGCAAAACTTGTCGAGAAAGAACCTAATATAAAGACAGGCTGGCTTGCAAGATACTCAAGACTTGTCACAAGCGCAGACAAGGGCGCAATACTAAAGTAATTGCTTGCTTCTTTTTTAGGCAAAGGAGGGGGCGGTAAGTGAACTTTCTAGAATTGTCTACAATACGCCTCTATCTCCAAATTGTATGTCGCAAAAGCGGCTGGGCAAACATAAAACCAGTTTTGGGACAAACAAGCGCAGAAGTTTACGCTGCTTCGACCATATTAAGGCGAAGTGGAGAAATTGTTGCAGTATAAAAACATAACTTAATAATCAAATAAGGACAAAAATATATGTTGACTTTAGACAAAGTATATCACGCCGGACAGGTGTTGAAAGAGGCTATACGAGAGACGGACATAATTTATGCTCCCAAAATCAAGCAGGGAGCAGAAGTGTATCTAAAGACGGAAAATCTTCAAGTCACCGGATCATTTAAGGTACGCGGAGCGTATTATAAGATATCGCAACTCAGCGAAGACGAGAAGAGCAAAGGCGTAATTGCTTGTTCGGCAGGCAACCACGCTCAAGGCGTTGCTTTAGCGGCAAAAAAGAACGGTATCAAGTCTTTGATATGCCTTCCCGACGGAGCGCCTATATCCAAGGTGAACGCAACCAGAAGTTACGGCGCAGACATTTGTCTCGTCAAGGGCGTATACGACGACGCTTATAATATGGCGCTTAAACTTAAGGACGAAAAGGGGTATACTTTTATTCATCCATTCAACGACGAAGACGTGATTGCAGGTCAGGGCACAATAGGTCTTGAGATTTTAAGTCAAGTCAATGATCTTGACGCAATCGTCGTACCTGTCGGCGGCGGCGGACTTATCGCAGGACTTGCCTTTGCGGCAAAGTCGCTCAAGCCGTCTATAAAAATTTACGGTGTTCAGGCAAGCGGCGCTCCAAGTATGCAAAAGTCTTTCAAAGAACACAAAATAATCAAACTTGACAGCGTACATACGATTGCCGACGGAATTGCCGTCAAAGAGCCGGGCAGTCTCACATATGAACTCATATCCAAATATGTCGACGACATAGTCACTGTCACCGACGATGAGATATCTGCGGCAATACTTGCGCTTATCGAACAGCACAAGATGGTAGCAGAGGGCGCAGGCGCTGTTTCCGTTGCGGCAACTATGTTTGGCAAGATACCAACCGACGGCAAAAAGATTTGCTGTCTCGTATCGGGCGGTAATATTGACGTAACTATACTCTCGAGAGTAATCAAGAGAGGACTTGTTATGAGCGGACGTAATTATATCGTTACATTAGAACTCGTCGACAAGCCGGGACAACTTACAGACGTATCTAAGATAATCTCCGACCTTGGCGGCAACGTTATATCAATTCACCACGAGAGATCCAACGAGGGCAGCGACGTCAACGGTTGCTTCTTGCATATTCAAATCGAAACCAAAAATTTTGAGCATATACACAGTATTGAAAGCGAACTTACAAAAGCGGGCTTTAAGATAGTATAGGAGGTATTTTATGAAAGTAGTCAGCACAACAAATGCGCCTCAGGCAATCGGACCTTATTCTCAGGCAATGATTAGCGGCGGTATGGTATACACTTCGGGACAAATCGCAATCGATCCCTCAAGCGGCAATATTCAAGCGACCACGATAGAGGATCAGACTCATCAAGTTTGTAAGAATGTCAAAGCAGTGCTCGAAGCAAGCGGATCTTCGCTCGACAAGGTAGTCAAGACGGTATGTTTTTTGGCGGATATGGGCGATTTTGCCACATTCAACGGAATTTATGCTCAGTATTTTACTTCTAAGCCGGCAAGATCTTGCGTAGCGGTCAAGACGCTGCCAAAGAACGTATTGGTGGAAATCGATACAATCGCAGAACTTTGATAGGTTGTAGAAAGTCGCAAAACCAAAACTAATAGATTCTTCGATTTAAGTGGAGAAACTTCAATCAATATAAATCACAAAAATCGCAACGTAAATCAAAGCGTTGCGATTTTTTATTAAACTAAAAGACTATTTTAACGTTAATTTTTCATATTTCCAAAAAAAAGTATACCTTTCTTGGAATATTGTAAAACATAAGACTACTATAGCGGGGTAAAAACGTGAAGTTAAATAAAATAAAAAGATGTTTGGTGGCAACTTTGATGATAAGCATACTATTGTTAGGGATAGTTGTTGCGACGACGCTTACATTCCCTAAGCAAGAAAAAGCGCAAGCAGAAAGCCAAACAAGCGACATAGGCACATTGACAGTCAATGGATATGAATCAAATCCCAATTCAAAGATTTTTGACGGCGACAAATTGAGACAATTATACAGTCAAATTGTTGGCAAAGACAATGCGACTTATGCCGATCTTGTGACAAAACTATCAACGGCGACAGACGGGATTATGAATAGCGCTGATTTCAGAACTACGAGTATAGGCGGCGATGAAAATATACGTTACGTTAAATGATATGAAGTGGGCTGTTATGTATCTTGCCAACAACTATAGCGGACAACCAATATTGACATTGTGGCTAGTAGATTCAAGCGATATTGACGACTCAAATTATTCTTCGTATTGTTTTAACGACTATGGCGCAAGCAATTTGGGAACATATCCTGCAGTAATGTATTCTACCAGTCAAGTGAGAGCAATATGTCTCAACAACGGCGGATTGTACGGCACAACTACCTCGACTAGCGATACTGCAAAGCAAGTAGCAAATCATCCCTTTGCAAGATTAACTATGCCCAACGGCATCTATGACGGTGTCGAAGTAAAGGGTAGTCTTTACAATTATATCGAAGTGCCCAAGCAGATGGACTGGCAAAAAAATGAGGCGGTGCTTTCTATTGGAGACCCAGACAACTCAAACTATGAAAATGACGCTTGGAGCAATACAATTTCGCGGTCTTAAAAGAGCCTCTTTAGAGACAGTGACAGGATACGGCGATTGGAATGAAGATAAATTATGGTTGCCTAGTTTGACCGAGTTTGGATATGGCGATACGTTTAGAGGATTATGGAAAGAGACAGGTGCTATATTTTATAGTTGTGCATCATACTGGTCAAGGACAGCGGCAGCAGGTTATTATGCCAGATGTTTTATTAATTCCGGCTCATCTCGAGACGGTACAAGTTCATTTAACATTCGTCCTGCTTTTCACTTGAATTTGTTTGAAGTGGAACAAAACTCAACTATTGCTGCGACAAGTCAAGGCGAAAAGAAAAAAGATTTTTATGCCGATGGCGCCGACTTGGAGTTCAATCTCAACGGTGTCGACATCAATAAGTTAGATATTACAAGCGTTTGTCAACCTTTAAGCGGCGAGATGGCAGGGACGATGACTTATACGGCAGGAACTTATGGACTTGTCACGCTTAAAGCAAGCGCAGTTGGCAAGTATACGGTCACAGTTACGCCCAAAAGCGGCGAATGTTGGAGTGACGGTACGTCAACTCCCATTGAATATATTTTTTATATTAAATACAGAGTAGACGAGCCTGCGTTGATAGGGCAAACAGGTTCAATGACAATAATCAAAAATTACGCTGATGGCGAACAGGAGATTAAGATAGCTAAAGAGTTTTACGAACCGACAAAATATACTATCAAGCCCAATACTTCGCCAAGCGGACTCACATTTGACGATTCAAGCGGAGAGGGAATATTCAAGGTAAAAGACGTCGATACGTATACGGCGTCAGTGGAGTTAAAAGACAAGGAGTTAACTCTGAGCGTAATTATTTTATCCATTATCTTCTTTAATATGATTGCATTTACCTTTGCCATTTGCTATAATATTATAGGTAAAAAATATAATTTTAATATATTAAAGGAGTTTTAAACTATGGCAAATACTACAAATAAGAAAGTATTGGAATTTGTTCAAAGCAGAGTTGACCTTTGTAAGCCTGACGAAGTCGTTTGGATTACAGGCGAAGAGGCTCAATACGAGGCTTTGACGAAAGAAGCAATCTCTACGGGCGAGATGATCGAACTCAATCAGAAGACGTTGCCGGGCTGCTTGTTGCACAGAACAAAGCCAAACGACGTTGCTCGTGTTGAGGGCAGAACTTTCATTTGCTCACGCAAAGAAGAAGATTGCGGACCTACCAACAATTGGTGGAAACCGTCTGAGGCTTACGCAAAATTAGAGAGCATTCTTGATGGAGCATACAAGGGTCGTACGATGTACGTTATTCCTTTCTCTATGGGTCCTGTCGGCGGTCCTATCTCTAAGGTAGGTATTGAGATTACCGATTCTATCTATGTTGTATTGAATATGAGAATAATGACGAGAGTTGGCAACGACGTTTTGAAGGCTCTTGGTGATTCCAACGACTTCGTAAGAGGTACGCACGCTAAGTGCGACGTCGATCCTGAAGAGAGATATATCTGCCAATTCCCTGAGGACAATGCGATTATTTCTGTCAACAGCGCTTACGGCGGCAATGTATTGCTAGGCAAGAAGTGCTTTGCTCTTAGAATTGCTTCTTATCAAGGTAAGAACGAAATGTGGATGGCTGAGCATATGCTCATCTTGGGTATTGAGAAGCCAAACAAAGAGACCGTATATATGTGCGCAGCATTCCCGTCTGCTTGCGGAAAGACCAACCTTGCAATGCTTATTCCGCCGGAAGGTTACAGAAAGAACGGCTACAAGGTATTTACTGTAGGTGACGATATTGCTTGGATTAAAAAAGGACCGGACGGCAGACTTTACGCTATCAATCCGGAAAACGGATTCTTCGGCGTTGCTCCAGGTACCAACTCAAAATCAAACTTCAATGCTTTGGCGTCTACGAGAAAGAATACTATCTTCACCAACGTGGCTCTCAATCCGGAGACAAAAGAAGTATGGTGGGAAGCGCTTGAGAAAGACGCTGCCGATAAGAAGAAGCCATCTTTCCTTATCGACTGGACGGGTAAAGATTGGACTCCTGATACTGTTGATGCAGAGGGTAAGCCAGTCAAAGCTGCTCATCCTAACTCCAGATTTACCGCTCCCGCAAAGAACTGCCCTTGCATTTCTCCAGAATTTGAAAACGGCGCAGGCGTACCTATCAGCGCTATCATCTTCGGCGGACGTCGTCCTTCCACAGTACCGCTCGTATATCAAGCAAGAAGTTGGGAGAACGGTGTATTCATCGGATCAATTATGGGTAGTGAGACCACTGCAGCCGCTACCGGCGCAGTCGGCGTAGTGAGACGTGATCCAATGGCAATGCGTCCATTCTGCGGATATCATATGGGTGATTATTTCCAACATTGGCTCGATATGGGCAAGTCTGTTGACGTAGACAAACAACCTAAGTTCTTTAATGTCAACTGGTTTAGAGTAGACGAAGACGGCAACTTCATTTGGCCGGGCTTTGGCGATAATATGCGCGTACTCGACTGGATGCTCAAGAGAATTGCCGGCGAAGTTGACGCTGTCGAGACACCTATCGGCTTCGTACCAAAGGCAGAGGATATCAATATCCAAGGTCTTGATGACTTCTCAATTGATACATTGAAGGGTATCTTGAAGGTTGACAAGGATGCTTGGAATGTTGAGGCTGACGGAATTAAAGAATTCTATAAGTCTTTCGGTGACAAATTGCCAAAAGAACTTGCTAAGCAAGCAGACGACCTCAAGGCTCGCCTTAAGTAAGTAGTTCGGCGAGAAAGGAGGCTAGGTAAATCTAAAATGCATCTTTTCCGCCAATACAACATTTGACTCAAACCGTCGTACGGCTAGTACGACGGTTTTCTTCATATTCCGTCTTGCCAAAAATATGCTATTTTATTTTTTGCCTATCTCCATTCTCGCCTAATAAAAGCATCATTAAAATCTTATACCGCTCCTTTCTCGCAGAACAGGAGTGCTATTTTATTGTGGACAGATTTTTTGTTGTCATTCTGAGCGAAACATAGTGAAGTCGTAAGGAGCATAGCGAGCAAGCAGATGCGTCTTGTGCGAGCGTTGGAATCTAGTTTGTTGTCATTTCGACTGAAACGCAGTGGAATTGAGAAATCTAATCCATAAATAAAAAGACGGCTTTTGCCGTCTTTTTCACTTCCACATATAGGTTTGCCTATATGGTACAATAATATTGTAATTAAATTATCGCGTGTGCGTAATTTCCAACGATATTGAAAATATACTGTCAAAAGTATCCGCTAGTCTTAAAAATATCGT
>WSNH01000042.1 GCA_013316135.1 Clostridia bacterium | reverse complement strand
CACGTCGCATACGCGATGAGTGAAGTTGCTGCAATTTACCCAATCACCCCTTCTTCTCCAATGGCGGAAAACTGTGACGAATGGGCTACTGCCGGAAGAAAAAATATCTTTGGACAAGTGCTTAAACTTGCAGAAATGCAATCTGAGGCAGGCGCAGCAGGCGCTGTTCACGGCTCGCTTATGGCAGGCGCTTTGACGACTACCTTTACGGCAAGCCAAGGTCTCCTTTTGATGATTCCAAATATGTATAAAATCGCCGGCGAGTTGACGCCTTGCGTATTCCACGTAAGCGCAAGAGCACTTGCTTATCACGCGCTCAATATTTTCGGCGACCATTCCGACGTAATGGCTTGCCGTCAAACCGGCTTTGCAATGCTCTGCTCCAACTCCGTACAAGAAGTAATGGATCTTGCTCTCGTATCGCACCTTGCTACGTTAAAAGCCAAAGTTCCATTTATTCACTTCTTCGACGGATTCAGAACTTCTCACGAAGTATCTAAGATAGAAGTCATAGATTACTTAGATATCAAGGACACTGTCGACAAGAAATATATGCCTTATATCGACGAATTCCGCAAGCGTTCGCTCAACCCTGAGCACCCAGTACAAAAAGGTACGGCGCAAAATCCAGATATCTATTTCCAAAACCGCGAAGCTTGCAACAGTTATTACAACGCTGTACCGCAAATCGTCGAAGAGGCTATGGAAGACGTCAAGGCAATCACCGGACGCGAATATAAACCGTATCAATATTACGGCGCAAACGACGCAGAGTCTATTATCGTAATTATGGGCAGCGGCGCAGACGCAGTAAGCGAAACAGTCGACTATCTCAACGCAAGAGGCGGCAAGTACGGCGTACTCAAAGTCAGACTTTACCGTCCATTCTCCGCAAAGATGTTTGCAGACGCAATACCTGCAAGCGTAAAGAGAATCGCAGTACTCGACAGAGTAAAAGAAAGCGGTAGCGCAGGCGAGCCTCTCTATCTCGACGTAATCACCTCTC
The DNA here is from genome assembly GCA_013316135.1 of Clostridia bacterium. Taxonomy (GTDB): domain Bacteria; phylum Bacillota; class Clostridia; order Christensenellales; family UBA3700; genus RACS-045. The sequence goes on along the minus strand of WSNH01000042.1, from coordinate 8,315 downwards.
TTCACGAAACCAATAGAAAAGATATCGTCGTAACCGGCGGAAGATACGGTCTTGGCAGCAAGGAATTTACTCCTTCTATGGTCAACGCTATCTATAAGAATATGGAAAGCAAAGACGCTAAGAACCACTTCACCGTAGGAATTGTAGACGACGTAACTGGCACTTCTATCGACGTAACGGAGACTATTGACGCTTCGGCAAAAGGCGCTATCTCCTGCAAGTTCTACGGACTTGGCTCAGACGGTACCGTAGGCAGCAACAAGAATTCAATCAAGATCATCGGCGACTATACCGAAAAGTATGCTCAAGCATATTTTGCTTACGACTCCAAAAAGTCAGGCGGTATCACGGTATCTCACTTAAGATTCGGCGACACACCTATTAGAAGTTCTTACCTAATCGACCAAGCAGACTTTGTGGCTTGCCACAATCCGTCTTACGTCGTAAAATACGATATGATTTCCGATCTCAAAGACGGCGGCATATTCTTGCTCAACTCACCTTGGAGCCTTGCGGAAATGGAGAAACAACTTCCTGCAAGTATGAAGAATATGATTGCAAAGAAACATATCAAGTTCTATAACATCGACGCTATCAAGGTAGTAACGGAAATCGGACTTGGCAACCGTATATCAACAACAATGCAGGCTTGCTTCTTTAAACTTGCCAATGTCATTGATTACGCAGAAGCAGACAAGCATATGAAAGAATTTGTCGTTAAATCTTTCTCTAAGAAAGGCGAGAAGATCGTCAATATGAACTTCGCCGCTATCGACAACGCAATCGCAAATATTCAAGAAGTGAACTACCCTGAGTCTTGGGCAACTGCGACTGACGGCGCTGTGACAAAACCTGTCACCAAAGACGCTTACTTCACCAACATTATTGCTCCAATACTTGCCCAAGAGGGACAAAAACTTCCCGTATCGGCATTTATGGATCACGCAGACGGCACCGTGCCAACCGGTACGACCAAATACGAGAAGAGAGGTATCGCTGTCAAAGTTCCGGTATGGATAAAAGAAAACTGCTTGCAATGTAACCAATGCTCTTTTGTATGTCCGCACGCTTGTATTATCCCTGTTGCTCAAAAAGCAGAAGCGCTTGAAAAGGCTCCGAAGACTTTTGAGACCGTACCTATGAAGAATCCAAAGGCAAAAGAATACAACTTCAGAATTCAAGTTTCGCCGCTCGACTGTTCGGGGTGCGGCAACTGCGCAAATATATGTCCCGCTAAGCAAAAAGCTTTGGTAATGACTCCTCTTGCAGAAGTACTTGCAGCAGGTCAGGCAAAGAACTGGGAATTTGCAGACAAACTCGACGAGAGCGACGTACCAATCGCAAGAGACAGTGTAATAGGAAGTCAGTTCAATCGCTCGCTCTTTGAATTCTCCGGCGCTTGCGCAGGCTGCGGCGAGACTCCTTATCTCAAGGTAATCACCCAACTTTACGGCGACAGAATGATAGTTGCTAACGCCACCGGTTGCTCCTCTATCTACGGCGGCTCAGCTCCGACTTGCCCATACAGCAAGAATAAGAAGGGCGAAGGTCCGGCTTGGGCAAACAGTTTGTTTGAAGACAACGCAGAGTTTGGCTTTGGTATGCTCACCGCAACCAACCAACGCAGAATAAAACTTATGGAAGATATGGAAGCCGTAATGGCTCTCGGCGTAGACGCCGATCTCACAAGCAAGTTTACCGCTTGGATGGAGACATATAACGACGCAATCGCAAATAAGAGCGCTAGCCAAGCAATAAAGGACGCAATCGCAAAAGCCGCTAAGGCAGAAAAAGACAAAGAAAAGAAAGCCTTGCTTACAAATATCGCCAAGAATACAGACTGCCTCGTCAAGAAGTCAGTATGGGCATTCGGCGGCGACGGTTGGGCTTACGATATAGGTTACGGCGGTCTCGACCACGTACTCGCTCAAGGTCAAAATATCAATGTCGTCGTACTCGACACGGAAGTATACTCCAACACTGGCGGTCAGGCGTCCAAGTCTTCTCCGACAGGCGCTGTTGCTAAATTCGCAGCCGGCGGCAAGGTAACCAAGAAGAAAGACCTCGGCAAGATGGCAATGAGTTATGGATATGTGTACGTAGCTCAAGTCGCTATGGGCGCAAATATGAATCAATACGTCAAGGCTTTAAAAGAGGCTGAAGAATACGACGGACCGTCACTTATCATCTGCTATGCTCCTTGTATCAACCACGGCATCAATATGTCCAACTCTCAACTTGAAGAAAAGAGAGCCGTCGAAGCAGGATACTGGCAGTTGTATAGATTCAATCCTGCGCTCGCAGAGCAAGGCAAGAATCCGTTTACGCTTGACAGCAAAGAAGCAACCGCCGATTACAAAGAATTCCTCCTCGGCGAAAACAGATACGCTCAACTTGCAAAAGCAAAACCGCAAGTCGCAGAAAAACTCTTCGCTATCAACGAAAAGGAAGCAAAAGAAAGATACGCAGGTTACAAGAAGTTGTCGGAATAATAGACAATTCAGCGTATTGAAAATATGCAATGACACAAATGGGGAAGCAAACGCTTCCCCATTTTTTATTTAGGTTAATTATCAAACTAAGCGCAACACTCTAAGTGAAAAAGAAGTTCATACAAATCTCTGGTATAATATGTTTACCACAACAAAAAAACCAAAGGAGAAATGTATGAACTATAAACACTTACCATAGAAGAACGCTGTTGCATACGAGAATACTGAAAAGAGGAAATAGGGTTGAGAGGAATCGCTTATATTACCCAGATACGGCACAAAAAATATTTGTCAAAACGGTCTTTTGTCATAGGAGAACGTCTTGAGATAAATAATATTAGTATGATTTAAATCTATTGGACCTTCTTTGTATCGTCTGTCTTATCTGACTGACAATTCAATTTCTCAAGAATTTTACTCTTGCCGAATATAATTTTTTCAAGCCAAGTCGTAAATCTTTTCAATAACTTTCCAAACAATAACTCATATAGGAAATCAATTAGTACGGCTATGGCAAATGCCAATATAGCGTTGGGAATAAGCAATAATAATTTTGCCCATAACTGCCCTACGGAATTTACAAAGTATGCGGTATAGAGAGAGAATAATGGATTTTTTGTATGCAATAGATATACGCCGAACGTATGACCCGCAATTAGACTTATGAACTTCGACGGCTTCCGACTCAACATTGGTTTTGCCGACACAAATGCCATAAAGAAACAAATAGATTGTATAAAAACCAAAGGATTATTGTATCCGTAGAAATGCCAAGCGTACTGACCTTGTTCAAACCAAATCAACGAAGCAACTATTGTATAATTGACAAGCGTAAATAAAAGATATAGCCCCAACCAAAACGCAGGCTTTCTTTTCTTAATTTCATTGCCTTTGAGTTTTAATACCCTTCCGTAAAGATAAGGCACTACCGCCCACATAACGGAGTATCCGTTGTTTGTCCCCATAATAGGACGAATATAATCGGCAACAAATCCAATAATACAGAAAAAGAAAACTGTAATAAATATAAAATACTTCACAGCCTTTTTGTCGACGATAAGTTTTGCAAACGCGTTGAGAGCAGGCGCGACAAGACAAAGCAAAATATATACCAATACAAACCAGTACTCCCCGATTGCGCTCACGCAAAATTTAAAGCCTTCCCAAAAACTCTCAAACGACAACAATTTGAATGCCATTGCGAGCAAAACGGCTATTATCCAATATACGTAAACTTTAATCAACAACAAAAAGAGTTTTTGAGGCTTTAATTTTATGGAAAACCATCCCGATATCAAAAAGAAAATATTGACTCCGACAATGACAAAAGCGTCCGCAAGCGCAGACCACATATACGTAGTCCTTAAGGACAAATCCATTCCGGTCTGCACGTCCATAAATCCCATATCGTATATAATGATATGGTGAACGACAATAAAAAACATTGCCAATATTCTCAGCAAATCAAACAAAACGTTTCTTACTGCCTTGTTCTCATTGCCGCCAATGGCTTTTTCTTGCAAAGGAAGCGACTCATCCTGTCTACTTTTGCTTATTATCTCCTTTTCCTCTTCCACTTTCTACTCCCACTGTATCAAATCTATCTCAAACTATCCTTGATTGAAAGCCAAGGTTTTATATCCCAAGCGCCTGCATTTGCAGGAGACGTAGACGGTAAATAATTAAAAGTCAAATGCGGATAGGCTTTTTTTGCCGTATCAAATGATTTTCGTCCGTTACAAAAAATGCCTTTTATATCGGTGATATTCAGCACTTGCTCTATGTCGTTGGGTACTATGTCTGTGATATCACTATCAAGAGATCCCTTTCTTTTGCAAGAATAAATTATATCCATCAGAGCAATATTATTGTCTAGTAGCCACTGTCTTTTTTCTGCAATGCCGTTGGGGACGGGCGAATCGACAACTTGCGCTATGGTATTCCAAAATCTATTGCGCGGATGCATATAATAAAATCCTTTTTCAAGCGATTTCACCGACGCCATAGAACCTAGTATAAGTACGCGACTGTTTTTATCATATATTGGTTCAAAAGAATATATATACATACCGATTTGCGTTATTTACTGATAAAAATCTTGGTGCACGGCGCTTGTCCGCCAATAACTTCGGATATGCTAAAACGAGGATTTGCAATAAATACTTCGCTTCCGTTTTTCAACGGTTCTTTGATATACTCGAGTTTTGCAACAGCTCCGTTTGCCCCCACTCTCGACGAGCCTATGCACTTACTTTGCGCGTCGCATACCGCGTCGATAAGTTCATAACTATCTTTGCCGGTTATATTTCTTATGAGCGTCTTTTCATCTGCCGGATCTGAATAGATTCCAAGCGTTGAAGTATAAATAAGCAAAGTCTTGCATTTGACAAGGCAAGCAATCTGCGACGCAGTCTCGTCATTGTCCATACAATGCACGACGTCTTTTCTGCTTTTAGCAAGTTCTTGCAACTCGACTTTGTCTATCTCTTCTGATGAGAGCGGGTCGTTATAATTGATGATAGGTATTGCTCCCTGCGCAGGACACCTCAAAAGCAATTTCTTGAGATTTTCTTTCTTTGCCGGATCGTTGAAATGTCTATGCTCTACAAGTATCTGCCTTACCGAATACTTGGGATCGATATATTGGCGATAATTATTCATAAGAATAGTTTGTCCCTGCGCGGCATAATCCACTTTGACCTCGCTGTAATCGCCGTCGATTTCACAGCCGTTACGTCTTATATAATCTATTCTGCCTATTTCCGTCGCTCCGCTAGACACCCAAATATATCCTGCTTTGAGTTCTCTGCTAATTCTTGCAATAGCGTTGTAATCTATATCTCCCCACGCCTTATTGACAAGCGCCATAGATCCCACTTTGCCCACAAGTTCTACGTCAAATTTCATATTAACCTCTTCTGTTTTCCTATTATAAATATAATTTTTATGCTACGCTAAATCCTATAAAATCGCAAGCGTATTGTTTTATATATATCAATACAACTTGACCTAACTCTATGATTTCTCCGCTGTCCACCTCTCCTACAGGCGTACCAGTAGTGGTATTCTTGCTTGGCATCTCGTCCGCAATAAGATTTATCACACCGTTTTCATCAATCTGCACAGTCACAGTGCCGTCCTCGTCAGTACGGTATACTTGCGCAAAACCGTTGTAATCTTCATCTGGCACAAGGTCTGCGTATATATCAAGTCTTTCAAGCACTTCGGGCGTCGGATGTCCGTAACTGTTGCCTGCTCCGCAAGATATAATTGCATATTCGCAATCGACTTTGTTGAGGAATTCCATCATTGTCGAAGATCTCGAGCCGTGGTGCCCCACCTTCAACACGTCTGCGTCAACGCCGTCAAAATACCCTTTATTCATAAGATACGTCTCGGATTTTTCATTGGAATCGCCAGTCAAGACGATAGTTCTGTCAGCATATTCAAGCAAACAAGTTGGAGACACTGCATTTTTATTTTCGGCGGAAGAGCCGTTCTTAATCGACGGATAATCCTCTTCGTCAAATGAATAACACTTCATAAGCCAATTCCCACCGCTTATCTCATAAGCCCCGACGTTGTAATTTATTTCGGCTTTTTTTGTTATTCCGTCTTCAACGTAAGTTTCGCTCAATGCCGCATTGTATGCGTTACGCCAAGTTGCGCTTGTGTCTATATCTGCAATCGGCAAATAAAAACTTTTGATTTGATAGTTATCTACGAGTTTTTTCGTATCTCTAATATGGTCGTAGTCTGTATGCGTAAGGAAGAGATAATCGATTGTATCTATCTCCAACTCCTTCAAGGCGCCGTCGATTACATTCCAAGGCGAAGTCGTGCCCAAGCTTCCTATATCCATTACCATTACTTGACCGTCTGGAAAAAGCAAAAGTATGCAATCTCCCTGTCCAATGTCAAGCACGCGCATTTCCATAATATCACCTTGCAACTGCGCAACTCCGCTTGGCACCGGCTTGTTAGATACGTTCCCGCTCGACGTTCCGCCGCTGGGCTGTTCGCCCGACGGCAAATCTTCTTCTGTGAAAAAATTCTTGACAATGTCTATTATATCCTTCCACATTCCTCTGATACTTATAAATATTATTGCTATAATCAGAATAACGACCAAGATTACCGTCAAAATGGCGATAATCTTTTTGGTGTCCGAACTTTTCTTTTTTGATTTTGAAGGCTTTCTATTAGCCATAAAAACTCCTTTGACAAATCAATCTTCGTCAGAAAAATACTCCAACATCTTTTTCTTTTTAGGCGGCTTATTATCGCCGTGCTTAATAAATATCGTCGTCAACAAGGCAAGACCAATAAATATGGATGCGTAGATAAACACCGTACTTTGGTTTATCTTGTCCATAAATATACCTGCAAATGCCGGAGTGATGGCTTGCGCCGACATAGAAAACGCATAATAATATCCGGTATATTTACCGACGGTGCTACCTCTTGACAACTCCGTGACCATAGGCAAAGTATTGACGTTGACGCACACCATACCAAATCCCGCAAGCAGAAAACACAGCGGAAATAGATATTTTACACCTGCAGTGTTTGCGTTCATAAAGAAACACGGAATAAATGCAAGCGCCGCCACAACAACGCCTATGACAATCGTCTTCTTTCTGCCAAGTTTATTGGCGAGCAACGCAACCGGCAACAACGCTATTGCGCCACCTGCGCCGTTGAGAATGGAAATTGTTCCTACGTAACCTTGTTCAAACAGCAAAGTCTGCGTTGCGTATGTCGAAAGGTGCGACTTAACGGCGTTGTATCCCATAAACCACAAAAATACCGTCATTAAAATTAAGAAAAGGGACACAAGTTTTGCCTTTGGCAACTTATCCGTACCTTCCGCTTCTTCTTCGTCAACAACGTTGTATTTTTGCTCTTCTTCCTCTCTCAATTGAACGAATTTCTTTTCTTTAACAGTAAGCATAAAGGCAAGCAGTATCAGCAACAACACCGCGGCAGTTGCAATAAACAACCAAATATAATTCTTTGTCTCTTTATTAGCAAAAATTTTATAAAGTACTATTGCTACGAGTCCGCCTGCCCCGCCCATAAACGTAATCAAAGCATTTGCTTGCGATCTCAACGGCTTGGGTGTGATATCGGGCATAAGCGATACCGCAGGCGAGCGGTAAGACGACATAGCAACCAATAGCAATAGCAACGCTATGATAAACATCACTAGTATCCACACGTTGTCTTTTGCGACTTGACCCGCCATTGCAATTTGCGCCTGCTTAAGCGCAGAAAGAATTGCCGTATTTTTTGTTGCCATAAGGTCGACGTAACTCGTATCTAGACTCAAACCCGCTCCCGCTATAGCGTCGGCAAGAGAAGGATTAAATCCTATTAGTTTTGCAGTATCGTCGTAGCCTGCCGCCATAATTTTTTGAAATTCCAAAAGTTCAAATATCGACAAAATAATCAAAGCCGCCGCTGCCGCGATAGAGCCCCAAAAAATAAACTTTGTGCGTCTGCCCATCCTTGCATTGACCGACTTATCTGAAATAGAGCCAAACAATGGCAACAGGAAGATTGCCAAAAGATTGTCAAGTCCCATAATCAAACCGTACTGCCAAGAATTGAGACCAAAACGCGTGTTGAGAATAAGCGGCATTATGTAATCGTATACTTCCCAAAAACACATTATGCCAAAAAAAGCAAATCCCACAAGAATAGTTCTCTTGTAGTCCAATCTCAAAACTCCGCCTTTTTGCGCTGCATTCTTTTCTTTTTCCATAATTTTCCTATATCCAAGAGTTTATATATAAGAGTATATCATATTATATACTAATA
>WSNH01000041.1 GCA_013316135.1 Clostridia bacterium | reverse complement strand
TAAAGCGTATATTTACTTTTAAAATTATTGAAATTTATCAATTCAATGTGCTATAATCTTATATAGTTAGATTTGAATGGAAAGTGTGTGTATAATCTAAAAGATTATAAGGAGATAATTTAATGGCAAAAACTCAAGAAGAGAACAAGCAGCCTGCAAAGAGAAACAGCAGAAGAGTAAACGGCGTAATTATAGCGTTGGTATTTTTTGTTTTGGATTTGATTTTGTTAGGCGCGTTTGGTAAATCGGGACAAGCCGTCACAGACTTTTTTGTAGGAATTTTTGGATACGCTATATACGGATACAGTTTTGCGCTGACGTTGCTTGGCGTATTCTATATATTTAATCGCAGAGCAAGACAGAGCAAAAAAATCATATTCATATATGCGTTGATTACGGTCACAACAATCACTTTTGCTCACATATTGGGCTCTCATACTTATGCGTTCAACGGTTGGGGGCAGTATATATCGGATTCTTATACTCAGGCAAATACCGCAGGCGGAGCAGTTGCAAGTATTTTTTTATATTTGTTTGCAACTAGATATATCTATATCTTGACGTTGGTGGCAAACGGAATCATTACAGTTGGATTGATTGCAATTGCTATACTTTTGCAAGTCAATATAGATATCAATCTTGTTCCCAAAAGAACAAAGAAGGTCAGAGGAGTAAGCCACTCCAATATCAATGTATACGATTTTGAAGGAGAGGAAACTTCGCCTACGCTCAATAATCAAACTGTGAAAGGCAGAAATCTCGGAGAAAAGTTGTTTAGACGAGGCGGAAGAAACGGTCTCGACGACTATAAGCCTATTGACAGCGTTAATATTTCCAATGAAAAGCCTGTAGATTTATATCCAAATAACTTTAGCAATAATATTGATTTTGAGACAGAATACAATTCCGGCTACATTCCTGAAGATCCTCAACTTATTCTGGATACGCAGGAAATAAGAGACGAGGTTATTCGCAACGATTATATTTATGCAGGAGAAGACGTATCGAATAATAATGCTAACGCTAATACTACTATAGGTAGCGTTCAAAGAGATTATTTGGGCATTGACGGCTCGCAAAGGCTCAATGTGATAGACGAAGGGGCAGTTACGACTCCGATTCCTGAACCAAAGCCCGAACAACAACCTCCGCAAATCTCTCAAAGGGAGAGAACTCAATCAATTTATGAAAGATTTCAATCCGACTCCCATACGAGCGACGTGTATATGGAGAATGGGCGAATTCCGTCATATTATTCGCAAATTCATCAGACGAATAATGAAAATGCAAACGACCAAAAACTAGAACAAGAACAATCGTCCATCGTTCAAAATCAAAGCAATGACAAATCGGAAAGCAATAATCAAGAACCTTTGTCATTCAACGAAAGGCTTAATCGCATTTTGAATTCGACCGATGAGCAAACTGATTTGGGCAACTTTGAATTTCCTTTCGGCGGGGATAGTAAAGCAAAGGCAACTAAGGAGCAATCTGTAGACGTTGAAAAAGAAGTTGATGCCGTTGAAGATAAAAAAGAGCAACCTCAAGTAGAAATGAGCGAAGTTGCCGAAGAGAAAAAATTCGAGAGTGACTCTCAAAAGATAATCGAAGACAAGACAGAAACCAGACGTGAAGAGAGTATGGACGAGTATATTGCTCGAATGAATAGAGAAAAACAGGCGCAAGAGCCTTCGCCCGTCAGGAATTATAACGCGACTGACGGCGTGAAAGTTGAGAAGCCTGTAGAGAATAGCGACGGTTATTTTCAAAAGACTTACGACAAGCCGAAGCCTATTGTTGCAAAACAGCAACCCGCGCAACCTGCTATACAAAAAGAGCAAAGCGCTCCGAACATAGACGCCGGAATTAAGCAACCGCAGGTAAGTCCGGAAGAGCAGAAAAAAGAAGAGAAGCCAAAGGTAATCAAGACTCCTTATATTCCTCCAAGTATTGACAATCTCAACGATTATATTCCCGACGTCGACGACAACGAAGACTTTATGGAAAGGACGAGAATAATTGAAAGGACTTACGCCAACTTCGGTATAGAAGTTCACGTCAAGAATATAGTAAGCGGTCCGTCGGTCACCAGGTATGAATTTGAAATACCCGAGACATTGTCAGTAGATAAGATACCGTCTAAGTTGAACAATATTCTTATGGCGTTGGCAGTTGAGACCGCGAGAATAGAGGCGCCTATTCCGGGCAAGTCGCTTTGCGGCATAGAAGTGCCTAACAAGGTGCGCAAGACTGTGGGACTTAAGGAGTTTATTTCAAGCGAGAAATTCCAAAACAAAAAGGGCGGTCTGTGCTTTGCGCTCGGTAAGGACGTCGACAACAACTGTCATTACGAAGATTTGACCGACTTCCCGCACGGACTTATTGCCGGCGGTACTGGTAGCGGTAAGAGCGTATGTCTTAATACTATGCTTTGTTCGCTGATATACAAGTACTCTCCCGAGGAACTTAGACTTATACTTGTGGATCCAAAGAGAGTAGAGTTTAGTAAATATCAAGCGCTTCCGCACCTGCTTACGCCAAAGATATACAACACTCCTAAGGAGTCTCTTGGCATACTCAAATGGCTTTGCGCGGAAATGGAGAGAAGATACGCATTGTTTGCAAAGCGTTTCGTAGCAAAGATCTCGAGTTACAATGCGACAAAAGAGGTAATTGACGCGGGCGAAACAATTCCGTATATCGTGACGATTATCGATGAGGTGGGCGATATTATGGTAAGCGAGCAAGCCAAAGAATTTGAGACTTACGTCTTGACGTTGGCGCAAAAGGCAAGAGCGTGCGGAATACATTTGATTTTGGCTACGCAAAGACCGTCTGTTGACGTTATCACTGGTAATATCAAAGCCAACTTGCCTACGAGAATTGCATTTGCGGTTACTACAGGTACTGACAGTCGAACTATACTCGACAGCATAGGCGCGGAAGATTTGCTTGGTAAAGGCGATATGCTTATTAAGACTACGAAGTCAAGATATATGGTGAGATTGCAAAATCCGTTTATCGACGACAGTGAAATTCAAAACATTATGAGAGACATCGTCAGTCATAATTCCGCTTATTACGATGAGACTATTGAGGCGGAGATCGCTTCGATATCCGAGCCTAAAAAAGAAGAACCTGCAGGAGGCAAATCACTTGAGAAGATAAAAGAATTTGACTTCCCGGACGACCTGTGTCCCGATGTGCTAAAGAGAATTGTCGGTCTCGACAACGTGTCTATATCTTGGATGCAAAGAGCCTTTTCAATAGGCTTTTCAAGAGGCGGAAAGATTTACGATTGGCTTATGGCTTGCGGATATATTGAGAAGCAAGGTTCAAAGTGTATATGTCTGCTGTCATCGGAGCAGGTGGACGAGATAATCGAAAGCGCGCGCTTGAAAGGTTCAGACGATTATGAGCGCGAATAGAATAACATTGATAAGGGGAATTTATATTTAAGGAGAGTTAGAATGGGCAAAAGCGCATCAATGACGTTGCCTACTAAAATTACAATTGTCAGACTGATAATGATTCCGCTGATTTTGGTATGTTACTGTCTTCAAACTTTGTATAAGTATCTTTTTATAATCACGGCGGTATTGTTTATCATAGCGTCTATGACTGATTATTTAGACGGACATATTGCGCGTAAGTACAATATGGTAAGCGATTTGGGGAAACTTCTTGACCCTATTGCGGATAAGGTGCTTGTGGCGGCGGGGCTTTTTATTTTGGTGGATGGAAATTATATTCCCGAGATACCTTATATGGAGTTGATTTGTTCTGTTGTCATTATTGCAAGGGAGTTTATGATAGGAGTTTTGCGTCAGGTGGCTGCGTTAAAAGGCGTCGCATTGGCGGCTGATAAACTTGGTAAAATCAAGACGGCAACGACGATGTTTGGATTGACTTTCTTATTGTGCTCGGCAAATGACGCGCCAGTATTTAAGATAATCAGATATATCGGCATAGTATTTTTCTTATTGGCTACGTTATTTACGGTTATATCCGGCATCAATTATATAGTCAAAAATTCTCAACTTTTGTTGGGAGAAAAGCAAGAAGTAAAAGTAGAGCCATTGGAGACAAATACTCAAGACATTGAGAAAGAGGACAAAGAATGAAGATAGGACTGATATCTTTAGGGTGTGATAAAAACCGTATCGACAGCGAGAATATGCTTGCATATTTGCAGGACGAAGGATATGAATTGACGGGAGAGCCGAGCGAGGCGGATATTATAATTGTCAACACCTGCGGATTTATCGACAGCGCAAAACAAGAAGCAATAGATACTATTCTTGAGATGGCGGAATATAAAAAAGACAAGTGCAAGTATCTTATAGTCACAGGCTGTCTTTCTCAAAGATATATGCAAGATCTTGAGAATGAATTTCCCGAAGTAGATATGTTTTTGGGTACGGCAAACTATCATAAACTGCCGATATTTATCAGGAATATGGTTCAAGGACAAGGAGAAAAGTGTTATGTCAACGATAAGGATGATAGGAAGTTTTCTCCCAAAAGAGTGTTGACTACGCCTTACCATTACGCATATCTGAAGATTGCCGAGGGGTGCGACAACAAGTGTACATATTGCGCTATTCCAAATATACGAGGCAAGTATACGTCGAGGAAAATAGAGGATATAGTCGACGAGGCAAAGTCACTCGTCAAAGATTACGGCATAAAAGAGTTGATAATCGTCGCGCAAGACGTATCGAGATACGGTATAGATATTTACGGCAAAATCAAGTTGATAGAATTGCTTAAGGAATTATTGGCGCTTGACGTGGAGTGGATAAGACTTTTGTATTTGTATCCCGAACAGGTCACCGAAGAACTCATAGAATATATGGCAAGCAATCCCAAAATTTGCAAATACGTCGACATACCTTGTCAACACGTCAGCAACAAAATTCTCAAACTTATGAATAGAAAAGTCACCAAGGAGCAAATTTTCAACCTTGTGGAGATGATAAGGCGGCACGGAGATTTTACAATCCGTTCGACATTTATCGTAGGCTTTCCGAGAGAAGAGCAAGAGGACTTTGAAGAACTAAAAGAATTTATATCGACGGCACGACTTGATAGATGCGGATTCTTTGCTTATTCAATGGAAGACGGCACTCCTGCAAGCAGACTTAGCGGTCAAATTGCCGAAGATGTCAAATTGCAAAGGCAAGAAGAACTTTATGCTCTGCAAGAAAGTATTATGGCAGACAAACTCAAGGAGAGAATCGGTAGCGTGGTCGATGTGATATACGAGGGCATTGATTACGACTTGCAATTGTTTTATGGCAGAAGCAGTCACGACGCGCCGGAGATTGATACTAAGGTTTATTTCTATTCCGACGTACCGGTCGAGATAGGCAAAATTTATAAAGTAAAACTCCAAGAAGTCGACGGAATTGATTATTTTGGAAAAGTCGAAGAGAATTAGGAGGGAAATATGATTGAGACTTGCAAAAACTACTGTGTACTCAAAGCCTTTGACATTGACGCAGATATGTTTGCCAGATGTAAAAAACTTGCAAGCGTGGACGGCGTGAGTTTGGAATTCAAACAACTCAATCTTGATTGCAAACTTACTCTTATCAACAAGAGCGCAAGTGATATTGAATTTCAGAGAATTTTGGATTTGATACTAGATACACTTGGAGAAAATGTATATGCCAATTACGATACGACTTTGGAGCAGTGCGTAATAGAAAACGCAAGAAACAAAGGAGCAAAGATTGCCATTGCAGAATCTTTGACGGGCGGAATGATATGCTCCAGACTTGTCAATGTGTCGGGAAGCAGCAGCGTGCTTTACGAGGGATTTGTTACTTATGACGTGTCTTCAAAGGTGCGTAGATTACACGTCAAACTGGCGACGATAGAAGAGCATGGCGTTGTAAGCGAAGAAGTCGCAAGAGAAATGGCGCAAGGACTTTTGCAAAACAACGAGATAGATTTGGCAATTGCTACCACGGGGTGCGCAGGACCGTCAAGCGACGATTACGATACGCCTGTCGGGCTCTCTTATATTGCAATAGGCAACAGATATGCGATCGACGTATTCGATACGTTTTTTGACAAAGACAGAAACGAAATCAGAAAGTGTGTGACAAATACAGCGTTGTATTTGGCGCTTAAAAATATAAAAGAACTTTAATATGAGGTATTATTATGGAAAAAGAGAAGAAAGACGTTGAAAAAGAAAAATCAGAACTTGTGGCAGACGCTATTGCAAAGATTGAAAAACAATATGGCAAGGGCTCTATCATAAGACTTGGAGATAAAGAAATTGAACATATCGACGTAATAAGCACGGGGTGTTTGACTCTTGATATGGCTTTGGGCGTAGGCGGTTTGCCAAAAGGTAGAATTATAGAGATATACGGACCTGAGTCTTCAGGTAAAACTACAGTTGCTTTGCACGCAATTGCATCCTGTCAAAAGGAAGGCGGATTAGCGGCGTTCATAGACGCAGAACACGCTCTTGACCCAATATATGCAGAGAAGTTAGGCGTCAATGTCAAGGACCTTTACGTCAGCCAACCCGACAGCGGGGAGCAGGCTTTGGATATATTGGAGACGATGGTAAGAACCAACGCTATGGATATTATTGTCGTAGACTCCGTTGCGGCATTGACGCCAAAGGCAGAAATCGAAGGCGAGATGGGACAGTCTGTCATAGGTCTTCAAGCAAGACTGATGTCTCAAGCAGCAAGAAAGTTGACGGCAATTATCAACAAGACGAAGACTTGTGTAATTTTCATCAACCAATTGAGAGAAAAGGTCGGAGTTATGTTTGGTAATCCCGAAGTAACTCCTGGCGGTAAGGCATTGAAGTTTTATTCAAGCATAAGAATAGAGGTAAGAAAGGGCGACGCTATTAAGGACGGAAGCGATTTTATAGGTAGCAGAGCAAAAGCAAAAGTAGTCAAAAACAAGGTTGCGCCTCCATTTAAAACGGCTGAGTTTGATATTATATTCGGCAAAGGTATATCTGCCAATGGCTGTCTTGTCGATATGGGCGTTGCAATGGACGTTTTGAAAAAGAGCGGATCTTGGATCAGTTACAACGACGAGAAGATAGGTCAAGGCAGAGACAAGACAATACAGTATCTAGAGGATAATCCCGAAGTTGCTCAAGAAATCAGAACGAAGATTATGCAAAAAGCGCAGGAAGAATAATATACATAAAGTTATAGCGCATTTAATTAGACGCGACGTAATGTCGCGTCTAATTCATTTAATATGATATTATCTAAATGCGACTTGTTGCGCGGCGAATGCGCACACCGCTAAAAAATCGGGTGTAAAGGTATGCTCGAAAATGAATAAGCCGTTTTGGACTGACAGTTGTCCCATAAATCTTGTTGCGAGACAAAAGAATGTTAGCATTGCGGTATGTGCAAAAATTTCACTTACGAATTTTTGCTTCAATTTGCTCACTTTAAAAAGCAAGGCGACAATGCAAACGTCCTAACAATGTAAGATTTGGAAAATACAAAACTAAAATACTATATATAGTAGTTGGTATATAGCAATAACAACAATATATAAATATAGATTTAAAAAGCATATTTAAATTCTCTTTAATTACTACAATTGCAACTTCGATTTGCATAATTATTTGCACCGTGATATTGCCAATGATACTTTGCAAAATACTGTTTTAAATAATAAAAAAATAGGAATATCTTAACGATATTCCTATTTAAACAATTATTTTGCGTACTCGATTTGTCTGATTTCTCTGATGACGTTGACTTTGATTTGACCGGGATATTCAAGTTCTGCCTCGATCTTCTTTGCAATTTCTTTTGCCATAAACGTCGTTGCTTCGTCGTTGACTACTTCCGGCTTAACAATTACTCTTATCTCTCTGCCTGCCTGTATTGCATACGACTGCTCTACGCCGTCAAAGGAATTTGCAACTCCTTCCAACTTCTCCAGTCTCTTAACGTAATTCTCAAGCGACTCCCTTCTCGCTCCGGGTCTTGCGCCCGAAATCGAATCTGCCGCTTGGACTATAATCGCTTCCAAGGTCTGCGGCTCTACGTCGCCGTGGTGCGCTTCTATTGCGTGAATGACATTGCGTTGTTCTTTGAACTTCTTTGCAATGTCTACGCCTATCGTAACGTGGGTACCTTCAACTTCGTGGTCTACCGCCTTACCTATATCGTGCAACAAGCCTGCCCTTTTTGCCACTTTGACATCTGCGCCCAATTCCGCAGCCATCATTCCTGCCAAATAACTTACTTCCAAAGAGTGCTTAAGCACGTTCTGCCCATAACTCGTACGGAATTTTAATCTGCCCAGCAACTTGATAATTTCCGGATGCAAGCCGTATACGTTTGCTTCAAAAGCGGCATTTTCGCCCGCTTCTTTCATTTGCTGCTCTATTTCTCTCTTGACTTTCTCGACGGTCTCTTCTATCTTTGCAGGATGTATTCTTCCATCCGAAACCAATCTCTCGATAGTCAATTTTGCAATCTCTCTTCTTACAGGATCAAATCCCGATACCGTAACTACGTCTGGAGTGTCGTCGATAATCAAATCAACGCCCGTTGAGTTTTCAATAGCTCTGATATTTCTGCCGACTCTACCGATAAGTCTGCCTTTCATATCCTCGTTAGGCAACTCTACAACTGATACGGCAATATCCGACGCGTGGTCGGCTGAGCATCTCTGAATCGCAAGTCCAATGATATTCTTTGCCTTTTTGTCGGCTTCGTCCTTTGCCTTTTGCTCGATTTCTTTAACTTTGACGACAGCGTCTTTCTTTGCTTCGTCCAAAAGTTCGTCCATAAGTATCTGCTTTGCTTCGTCTTGAGTAAGTTTTGCAACCTTTTCAAGTTCAGATAACATATTGGCGTGAGCGTTTTTCAACTCTTGCTCAATCTCGTCAAGTTCTCTTTCTTTGCTTTCTAATTGTTTCTTCTTTTCGTCAATAAGATCTGATTTTTTGTCAATAGCCATCTCTCTCTTAATGAGTTGGTCTTCTCTTTGAGCAACTCTTTGTTCGCTTCTGGCTATTTCTGCTTTCTGCTCTTTTGACTGACTTTCAAACTCCTTACGGAGTCTGTTCTGCTCTTCTTTTGCCTCAATTTTTGCTTCCTTGAGATAGGTCTTAGATTCGTCGCGAGCCTCTTTCTTCATCTTCTCGCACTCCTCCTTAACACCACCGACAGTTTTCTTTGCATACGACTTGTATATCAAAATGCCTAATCCTATACCTGCGCCTAAAAAAATGACGATGGCAAACACTAGACCTATAGACCATCCTACATTCGCATCTACCCCAAGGAGAAAATCAAAGCAATTCATACTGAATTTCATCTTTGCCTCCTATATTAAATTGTTAAGTTTCAACATAAAAAATTTATGCAACTTAATTATAGCCTATTCAACGTAATAA
>WSNH01000040.1 GCA_013316135.1 Clostridia bacterium | reverse complement strand
TTGCATAAATTATTTTGTTATGCTAGAATATGTTAGTAAAAATACGTTAACGGAGGGAGAGTATGCCAAATATTAAGTCCCAGAAAAAGAGAGTTATAATCGCTCAAAAAGAAAACGAAATCAATACTTCTAAGCGTAGCAGAGTTCGCAACGCTATAAAAAAGTATGAGGCGGCAATTGAGAGCAAAGATGTGGCTACGGCAGAAAAACTTTTGGTTGAGACAATTTCTTTGATCGACAGAGCCAAGAGTGACGGTATTTATCACGCCAATGCTGCAAGCAGAAAGATTTCAAGACTTTCTAAGCAACTTGACGCATTGAAAAAAGCGTAATTAAAAATAACGATAGAAAGGGCGGCTGTATATGCAGTCGCATTTTTATTGCTCAAGTATGTAATGCAGTAAACGTGTCGCGTCATATCGAACGCAGTCGAGAAATCTAATCCGATTTTTTATACTGAAGATATCACCGTTTCCTTAATTTCAGTGGAAATGACAGATGTGTCGTAATGTCAGCGTTTGCATAATGGTCTTTTTATTTAATATATTATTGAGAGGCGTTTATGAATATTTTGATTTTGACGGGCAGTCCAAGAAAAGGAAGCAATACCGATATGTTGGCGAATGCTTTTGCAGACGGAGCAAGATTAAAGCACAACGTGGAAATCGTATCTGTCAACGATTATAAGATCAATGCGTGCATAGGTTGCAACTCCTGTTTTACAAGAGAAGGCAACAAATGTTTTCAGAAAGACGGAATGGAACAGATATATGCAAAGATGGCAGATGCCGATATGCTTGTCATTGCTTCTCCGGTATATTTTTACGGAGTGAGCGCTCAACTCAAAAACATTATTGACCGCTGTCATACTCCTATGCGTAAGAATTTCAAAATCAAAAAGACCGCATTGCTGTTGGTCGCAGGTTCGTCAAAGCCTTGCGTATTTGACGCAATCGTCAGACAATATGAACTTATCGTCGATTATTTTCATTTTGAGGACAAGGGAAGAATACTTGTCGGCGGCGTAAACGATAAATGCTCTATAGACGGCAGGGAAGAACTTAAACAGGCCTATTCTCTTGGCGAAAGTCTTTGATTTTTTGAATATAAGAACGCTCTCTATATTTTGAGAGCGTTTTGCTATTTGTTTTCTTTTTTTAATTTTTTCTTATGTCTTTTATAAATTACGGCGTCGCCCAACTCCCATTTAGATAATGTTTATTTATGATACGCGCTGCCTTCTTCTATCATAAAGGCGCGATAAATCTGTTCTGTGAGGATTAGTCTTATAAGTTGATGTGGGTAGGTGATTGCGCCGAAGCACAGTGAAAAGTCGCATTTATCTAATACTTGAGATGAAAGTCCGTAAGAGCCTCCTATCACAAAAGTGAGGGTTGATACGCCGTTTTGTTTAAGCGAGGATATTTTTGCGCTCAACTCTTCGCTTGTCAGCATTTTACCTTTGAGGTCAAGCGCGATAGAGAAGCCTTTGAGTTTTGATATTATTCTTTCGCCTTCGGCGTTTTTAACGCTTAAAATATTTTTTTGTGATATGTCGGAGCAAAATTCTTCGCTCACTTCGACTATTTCAAATTTGCAAAATCTAAACAATCTTTTGGCATATTCTTCAATGCCGTCTTTGAGATATTTTTCCTTTAATTTGCCTACGCATACTATTCTTACGTTCACGAAGTATAGCCCCCGATAGTATTGATTATCCAAATCACCAATACGACGACGAGCGCAAATATTATGCCGCGGCTGTTTTTCTTTTTGAGCTCAACGTTGTCGTCTTGACGAAGAGAAGCGTATACTTCTTTCTTTTCTTCGCTGTAATCTTTGAGTTGCTCTTCAAGATCTTGGTTTTGCAGTTTTTCCTCGATAGATTGCTCGGGAGATTTGAAGAGATACGACAACTTCGTGTTGAAGATTTTGAGCAAACGTCTTTTGCCTGTATATATTACTTCTTGTTCGGGCTCTATATCCATTTCGTTGTCTTCTTTTTGACGCTTGACATAACTGATTTTATACAGCGCTATAAGACTGCCTACCAGTATGGCAAGACCGCATACGCAGAGTATTAGCATACCCCACCAAGGTATAGGCAAATCAGTCGAGCCGGTTATGAGATAAATTACATAACCGCTTATCAAAGTTATGGCGTTGTTGAAGAAGTGAATCAGCGCGCTTATCCAGATGCTGCCAGTCATATAGTACGCGAGACAGCAGACCACGCCGACAAAGAATTGGTGTACGAGTTGCATTGGCGAGCCGTGCATAAAGGCAAATATGGTAGAACTCAACATTATTCCTGCAAATATCGAAATACGGCTTCCGCCTCTTGCAATAATTCCTCTGTGAAGAATCTCTTCGCATACGGCAGGAATAGCGGCAACGAATACCAAGAACAATACGAGTTTGCCAAAACTGTCCACGACGATATTTGCGCCGGAATAATGATACCCGGTTAGATTGATAAGATATACGAATATACTTGCTATAGGCATAAAGCCTGCAAGTAAGCCTATTGCGGTAGGCAGAGTTAACGCAATTTGTCCGCCGTTTACTTTTCTCTTGAAGCCCACGCCTTTGAATACGTTGAAGGACTTGATTTTCCAATAACACAGCGGAGAGAGTATCATTGTAGATTCGTTGAGCAAGGTGACGAGAATAATTCCTCCGGTAGACGCTGTGAATGCGCTAAAAGCGTTTTGCACGGCGTCTGAGCCTTCTTTAGTAGTCATATCAACGCCCAACTTATACGCCAGTATGCTCCCGGCAAGTATCATCATCACGAGTTGAAGCATATATTTCAAGATAAACTGCGCTATAAACATTGCGCTTGCGTCGTAAAATTCAAGTTTTGGAGTAGACTTTTTAAAAGATTTCAAAAAGCCTTTTTTTTCATTAGCGTTATCCAAAGTTCGTTTATTTTTTGCCATAATTCCTCATATATTAAATTTGCGAGTCGATTTATATTGATTTGCTATATCTACGAATACGTCTTGACCTTCAATATAATAGTTCTTCTCAAGATTTTTTGCAATGCAGTCAAATGCGATTTCGGGGGTATTGTTGTCTTGCGACAGGTGCGCCAGTATAAATTTTTTTGTTCCTCTCCTTGCAAATTCCAAAATTGCGCTTGCGCAATCGTCGTTGGATAAATGTCCGTTTTTGCCGAGTATTCGTTGTTTGAGCATAAATGGATACGCCCCTTCTCTCAACATATCGAGATCGTGATTAGACTCCAATATTACCAAGTCGCTCCCCATTATTTTCTCTAACGTACTTTCGCTCACAAATCCCAAGTCTGTCGCTATCGAAAGCGCGCTTTTGCCTTGAGATATTCTGTACCCAAGATTATAGTTGGAATCGTGAGGCAGACGGAATGGGGTTATTGTCAAATCGCCCAGTTCAAAAGGCGCGTCCATATCTCTATCAATGATATATGGACATATCATTGGATCTATAAATTCTTTGCTTTCGCTGTGACAGTATACCGGCACCGAATATTTTTTGCAAAAACTTGCAATGCCTTTGACGTGATCGGAGTGTTCGTGAGTGACAAGCACCGCGTCAATCTTGGACAGGTCGATATTGGAAAGCCTTGCTCTTTCCGAAAGCGTGCGGAAATTCAAGCCGTCGTCAATCATAATATTGACGTGATTTGTGGATATTACGCTGCAATTTCCGCGGCTTCCGCTTGCAAGATTACAAAACTCCATACAAAATATTTTAGCACAATTTTATTGTATATACAAATGATATTATGGTAAAATGTACGCAAAGAGGTGTATATGTATAAGATAGATACTCAAGTGATAGCGAAAAAAATAAAGCAGATTATAGACAAAATATCCTGCGAAGTAGAGCCAAGTTGCGCTTTGGCGTTAAAAAATGCTTATGAAATAGAGCAAAACACAACTGCAAAATTTGCTCTCAAAGTAATGAACGACAATATCGAAATTGCAATTGCCGAACATAGACCCGTATGTCAGGACACGGGAATGGCAGTAATATTTTTGGAGATAGGCAAAGAGGTGATACTCACAGGCAAGTTGTTGCAAGACGCTATAGACGACGCCGTCGAAGAAGCGTATGTCACGCTCCGCAAGTCGGTGCTTGACCCGGTTACTCGCATAAATACCAAGACCAATACTCCGTCAGTCGTGCACACGAGTTTCGTAGAGGGACGCGACGTCAAAGTCCAAGTTATGCTCAAGGGCTTTGGCAGTGAGAATATGTCCAAGGTCTATCTTCTCAATCCGGCGCAAGGACTTGAGGAGGCAAAGAGACTTATTGTAGAGACGGCAAAGGTGGCAGGCAGCAATCCCTGTCCGCCCGTGATACTCGGCGTCGGTTTGGGCGGTACGCTTGAGAAAGCCGCTCTTATGTCCAAACACGCTCTTTTCCGCAAGATAGGCAGTGCCAATCCCATACATCGCCTTGATGAACTGGAGAAAGAATTGCTTGGCAAGATAAACGAGTTGGGTATAGGAGCGCAAGGCTTTGGAGGAAAGACTAGCGCGCTTGGGGTATTCATAGAGAGTTATCCCACTCACATATCGTCACTGCCTGTGGCGATCAACGTGCTCTGTCACTGTTCGCGTTCGGGCGAGTTTGTCATAGAGGGAGCAAAGGAGGGAAGTTATGTCGGTGATTAAGTTGAGTTTGCCTTTGACAAAAGAGGCAATGAAAGATTTGAATGTCGGTGATATGGTAAGGCTTGACGGCGATATGCTTGTCTTTAGAGACGCAGGACACAAAAGACTTTATCAAAGTATTTTAGACGGAAAGCAAGCCTTTGATTTCGTCGGCGAAACCATATACTTTATGGGCCCCTGTCCGGCAAGAAACGGAGAAGTACTCGGCAGCGCAGGACCTACCACGTCTTGCAGAATGGACAAGTATACGCCTTATATGCTTGATCACGGTTTGGCGGCGCAGATAGGCAAAGGCAAACGCGACGACGCAAGTATCGAGGCATTTAAGCGCAACGGCTGCGTATACTTTGCCGCAATAGGCGGAGCAGGCGCAATCTATAGCAAATGTATACAAAAGGCGGAAGTACTTTATTTTAATGACCTCGGCACCGAAGCCGTGCGCAGAATTACTGTTAAGGATTTTCCTGTCGTAGTTGCAATTGACAGCAAAGGCAATTCGATCTATTAAATATACTCTGTCATTTTGACTACATTCTGTCATTTCGACTGAAGTGGAGAAATCTCAAACCGCTTATTAAGTACCGACAAAATGGAGCCTTGCGACATTTTCGTTTGGTCGGTAGGGCGAAGTCCAACCGTATTCTTAGCAATTACTTTTTTTTATACTGTAGAGATCTCTCCACTTCGGTCGAGATGACATCTAAAAAGTCATTGCGTATTGTTAGGTTGTGATGCACGCCTCGTCACCTCGAGCAATCCTTATGTCATTTCGAGCGCAGTCGAGAAATCTAATCCTTTTACTCTGCCGTAATCTCTTCGCTGAGTTCAAGTATCTTTCTGCAATACTTGCTTTTTCTCTTCTTGAGTATCTGCTTATAGATCAGATGATTGACGGATACCATAATTATTCCCGCTACGCCCACGACGATTCCAAGCGCCATAAGATTGCCTATGACTTTCATTGCAAGGCACATTCCGACACCCAAAACAAGCGCGCCGGTCACTCCAAATACATAAGCAAATATCCTAGCCGGTCTTTTGACCTTCTTGTCAAGTGATTTAAGTTCGTCCAATTTAGCAACCAGCTTTTCGCAATAACTGTCTCTGATTTTGTTTACTGCAATTGTTTGATCTTTCATATTGAATACCTCCGTATCTTTAATTTCTTTGTACCATAATTATACGCAAGGTATATTTGTAAAACGCTAAAATAACGTAAGCGCGTCGCAAGTGTTTTGTAAGTATTTTGTTAATGCTATTCTTCGTCTTTTGTCACTTGTTTAATATCCAAACTGACATTGTCTTCTTGGCTTTTTAATAGGCTTTGAGAAAGGGTTAGAATTTGCTCTGAATATTTTTTCTTGCGCTTTTCAAAAATCTTGTTAAAGACGGGATATGCAAGGGCCATAAGGACAAGCCCGAATATTCCCAGCACTGCGCCCCACAAAAGTATTTGCCATTCCAAAGACATAGCCATACCAAACCCAAAACAGCAAAAACCAATTATGCCCATAATACTCGCGACGACTTTTGCGGGAACTTTGACGGCTTTGTCCAACTTTTTGAGTTGATTCAGTTTTCCGTCTTTTTCTTCCTCCTTTTGGGGCAAATACTGTCTTTGAATTTTTAGTATTTCTTTTTTCTCTTCGACAGTAGGCGCCGAATAAGTATATTTAAATATTTGTCTGCCATACCCTTTGTCTCCTTTTTTTCATTATTCACTTTCTAAATTCTTGTTTTTCTCAGACTGAGTACTATTCTCGTTTTGGCATTCTACCCTCAACTGTATTCATAGAAAAGTTGCCTATAGTAATAGTCTTCTCGTCCTCTATCTTGGCTCTTCGCAAAATTGCGCCCATCTTCATTATCAGCACATCAATGTCAAACGGCTTGACAATATAGTCGTCTATGCCCAATCTGTATCCCAAAAGTTGGGAGAGTTTATCATCCTTTGCCGTCATAAATACTATCGGCATATTTTTGTCAATAAGTTTTGCTTTCTCCGCCAAATCAAAGCCGTCGACTTTCGGCATCATAATGTCGGTGAGCAACAAATCGTATTTACCCTCGCTTAGATGCGTTAATGCTTCTTCGCCGTCAAACGCGCAAACAACGTCGTATCCCTCTCTGCGTAGACACGAACAAACCAATCTATTGAGATCCTTGTCGTCTTCTACTACCAAAATCCTAGGCATATCTATATCCTCCACGCTTATATTTTGATACTGTATATTAAATAAAATGTTTATGAATTGTTAAAATATTGTAAAATCAAATAAAATCGAGTGACTTATTGCAGACATAATTGCTATTTACCGATTTTTCTATGTTTTTCGTTTATTTATTTTTATTATTTATATAAAAGGTTAATTTATTTTCTCTTACATACTCTGTATACGTGTCCCTTGACGCATTGCCAACGCACGATATTACCGTCTCTGACAGTAGGCACTTCAATGACGTTTCCATCCGTAACCTTAACGTCTTGTTGACAGTCAAGTTTAAATTCTCCGTCGACGGAAGTATGTACGCTCATTTCTTTCCAAGCGCTGTTTTTCCAATTGAAGTCAATTGCAAATCCGCCTCTGACGCCAAGACCTCTTACCGAGCCTTCAGACCACGCCTTAGGCAATGTAGGCAATAATTTTACGGCTTCTCCGTGACTATGAACAAGCATCTCACAGACGCCTGCGGCATAGCCGAAGTTTCCGTCAATTTGAAACGGCGGATGCGTATCCCAAAGATTTTGATATATATTGTTACTTATCAATCTTTCCACAAGTTTATACGCTCTGCTGCCGTCGTAAAGTCTTGCCCAAAGACAAAGTCTCAATGCTGTTGCCCAACCGGTCGACTTGTCGCCTCTGTCCTCCAACGAAACCTTCGTTGCAGCAAGCCATTTTGCATCATCTTCTCCTATCAGCGCGCAAGGATAAAGTCCCATAAGATGCGATACGTGCCTGTGACGTTTTTCTCCGACAGACCCCAATTCATTCTCGTGATACCATTCAAGGATTTGATTGCTTTCGCCCACTTCCAACGGCTTGAGTTTTGACAAAACTTCTTTCCACTCTTCTATCTTATCTCCGTCGACGCCCAACTTACTTGCCGCGTCAATAACATCGGCATATAATTGCCACAGAAAAATTTGCTCGTATACGTTGCCGTGCGTGATAGGTCCGTGTTCTGGCGAGAAGCACGGCGAAGTCATCCACCTGTCTCCGCTCTTATCCAAAATCGCGTCATAAGTTAGCGTCGCTTCTTTGAGCATTGGATATATTTCTTTCAGCAACGATTCTTTTGCGTTAAACAAATATAATTCATAGACGTTGTGAAGTATCCAGGCAGGCGCTACTGCAGACCATCCCCAACGGAACTCCCAACCCGGGCACGTCCAACCAAAAGGCGTGTTTTGAGTATGATACAAATATCCGCTCTCGCTTTTACCGTCGCCTATTCCGCAATAAATTGACGCGGTTACGCGTCCCGGCTCCCTTAAAGACTTCAAGTAATTGACGAGCGGCATTCCGCAATCTCCAAGTCCAGTAAGCGGCGCCATCCAATAATTCATTTGCAAATTTATATTAAGATGATAGTCGCTTGCCCACGCGGGAGAGTCGGAAATATTCCATATACCTTGCAAATTATTAGGTAGAATGTCATCTTTTCTTGATGATGAAATCATAAGATATCTGCTGTAAGCAAAGAGCAACTGCTCAATCCACTTTTTATCTTTTTCGCCTGCTCTTAGATAATTCCTCAACAATTTGTCCGTCGGAATTTGCGGCTCGGTTTCTCCCAATAATAACTCCATTGACGAATACAAGCTGGTCCAATCTTTCACGTGATTTTCTCTCAATTTGTCGACGCCCTTTCTGACGGCGCGGTCCGTCAATTCAAATGCCTCGCTCTTGATATCAGCGTCGCTTTGTCCGGTGCGATAAATTGGATAGTTGTCGCAATAGTCAGTCTTGTATGTAAAAATCAATGCCGTTTTGGTAGCGTTTTGCACTTTCCAGCCCCTGCTTGTGACTACCGTTTCGCCGTTGCAAACAAGTCGGCACGACATTACGTATTTAAGCGCGTTGTCCTTCAACTCGCCTTGAATCAACATCGAACTTTTGTCAAGTTGACAATTTTCAACTCCGTCGACACGACTCTCCCAAGACAATTCCCAATCGCAAGGCACTGCGCTTATTTGCTCTATTACTGCAACTTTGTCCGGATATGACACAAATGCGCTACGAGCAAATCTCTCACTGCTCTTACGCCATATCGTAATAGCCTCCGCTTTGTCAAAATCAAGCGCAAGACTGTAATTTTCAACTTTTTTATTTTTTGAACGTATGCGCCAAATTCCCGCGCATTGGTAACATCCGTAACCGTCAGTGTCTCCAACCAACTTATTGCATAATTCGTCAGCATTCTCGCCATTTTTGAGTTGCGCTCTTGCCTCGGCAAAAACTTCTTTCATATCTTTGCCGTCTTTTGTCTTTTGTAAGTTTCCGCCGTTATATTCGGGACGCTTTGGCGAAGGTCCGCCTGTCCAAAGAGTTTTTTCATTTACGACAACACATTCGTTATACGGCTCTCCGGTTACGGTTATTCCCAACGTGCCGTTACCCAAAGGTAACGCCTGCTGTTGCCATTTGTTTTGAGCTTTATCCGTTCGCTGTCCACCCCTAACTTTTCTCTTTGACGCAGTTTTACTATACCAAATCCTCATTGCGCTCCCTCTAGACGACACCGACTTAACCGCTTCGTATGCCTATCTCTCTAAATGTGAATATATTATATCACATTTAATAGCCTCTATCAAGATTTT
>WSNH01000039.1 GCA_013316135.1 Clostridia bacterium | reverse complement strand
TTATAAATCAGCGAAATAGCAAAGTCAATAGAGAAAATACGCTTTTTTGTCTTGTATTGCTATGCGGAACAAAAACAGGAATTTTGTATCACAATGAAAAAAAATCAAACGAATTTTTTGAAACTATGTCTTGCCGACGCGCTTATCAAACTAATGGCAACGCAAGATTTCGACGCTATCAACGTAAACGCAATATGCGAACAAGCGGGCGTGGGTAGAACGACCTTTTATAGACATCTCGACAATAAAAGCGGTAAGGAAGATTTAATCGTTTTCAAAATAAGTTACGAATGGGAACTGTCTGCCGATAATCACCCCGACGAAGTAATGCAAGATAAAGGCTTTGCAATGCTGAAATACATTTATGAGAACAAACGGCTTTTCTTATTGCTGTATAAAAACGATTTGATAACGCTCTTAATGAAAGCGTTGGAATTTACCATAACGGAAAATGCGGAAGCCGATAAACAAACCGCTTATCTCGGTTCCTTTTTTATCTATGGATATTTTGGTGTCGTTTACCAATGGATAAAGTACGGCTTCGACGATACGCCCGAACAGGTCAAAGATAAGATAGAGCAAGCCATAACGGCACATATACAAAAAAGCGGCGGTTGAGCAAGTCCTCAACCGCCTACTCATTTATATTTTCGAACCACGGAGGTTAATATATCGAAAGACTATTGACAGGAATTGCGGTTTGTCTACCGACATATGTATACGGTCGGGACATACTTTTGCTCGGTAAACCTCTTTTGAACCACCAGACTATCTAGGGGTTTTCGATAAAAATAAAAGCGGATTTTCGTCCGCTTTTTTATTATCTGTTGTCGATTTTTTCGGGATACATATCGTGGCGCGAAAGCCTGTCCCAGGCTACCTGCTCCCATTTGGTCCCCTTCTTGCCGTAGTTGCAATAAGGGTCTATGGAAATCCCTCCGCGAGGCAGAAATTTTCCCCATACTTCGATATATGCGGGGTCCATCAACTCAATAAGGTCATTCATAATTATATTCACGCAGTCTTCGTGGAAATCGCCGCGGTTTCTAAACCCAAAAAGATAAAGTTTTAATGACTTGCTTTCAACCATCTTTTTGCGCGGTACGTACGAAATGTAGACCGTGGCAAAATCGGGCTGCCCCGTAATTGGGCAAAGGCTCGTGAATTCGGGACAGTTAAATTTTACAAAATAGTCCCTTTCGGGGTGTTTGTTTACAAAAGTTTCCAAAACGGATGGATCGTAAGTCTGCGGATATTCAGTGTTGTTGTTTCCGAGCAGGGTAATACCTTCGTTCTGTTTTTCTCTTGACATATTATTCTCCTTTTAATGCAGGGTCTTCTATACAGTTGGCTTTAAATGCGGCGGCACGGTCGCGGCAGGTAGCGCATACGCCGCAAGGTTTTACGCCGCCCGAATAACAACTCCAGGTATATTTATACGGAACGCCGAGTTCTAATCCCTTTTTTACAACTTGCGATTTGTTTAAGTTTACAAACGGCGCAAAAATTTTAAGTTGCTCGCCACTGCCAATATAAATAGCTTCGCCCATCGCAGAATTGAACTTCTCGCTACAATCGGGATAGGCGTTGCCCGCAGCGTCGTCGCTGTGCGCGCCGTAATATATCACTTCGCACCCGAGCGAGAGAGCCACGCTTGCCGCCGCCGAAAGAAACAGCCCATTCCTGAATGGGACGTATGTTGAAACGGGTTTGCCGCCGGTTACGGAAAGTTGTTCGGCATAACTTTGCAGGGGTATATCATTGGGCGAATCTGCCAAAAGCGAACAGTCCGAACCTTCAAATATTACAGAAAGATCAAGTCGCTTTAAAACAACGCCGTAGAAATCGGCAACTTTTTGCGCGGCGTCAAGTTCTTTACCGTGGGTCTGACCGTAGTAAACGGAAAGAGCCGAAACTTCTGTCGCGCCGTATTTCTCAACCGCCAGTCCGAGACAGGTTGCGCTGTCCACGCCACCGCTTAATAAAACGAGCGCTTTCATACCCTATCCCCCAAAAGATTTTGCAGAGAAACGTCGTCTTTGAACGCGCCGTAGTAACTTTCCTTTATGACTACTGCTCCGCTTGTATTCGAATCGGACGAAACTTCCAAAGTTTCCCCTAATGTTCCCGCGATTTCGCCGTTGGTGTATTTTATACCCTCAACCGCTTCTTCGTGCACTTGCGCTACGCGGGCGGGCGTTGCGCGCAAACCTACTCTGTCAAGGTCTTCGCATATGGCGACCGATAATCCTCGTATATGTTTTTCTGTTTCTTTAATATTCATACTTTCTCCTATACCCCGCGCATATCGGGTTTCCAGATGAATTTATGCAACTGCAATTGCAGGCGAACGCCGTTAAGTTTACGCTTTTTCATAAAGTCCACTATTTCTTCGGGGCTGATTTCCCCAAACACGGGGCTAAAGTAAACTCGGCACCTGTCTGTAAGTCCGTACTCGTTTATAATCTCTTCCGCGCGCGCCAAATCGCACATATCACCGACCACAAACTTAACCGCGTCCGATAACGTAAGGTAAGAAAAGTTTTCGGTCAGCATATATTTTTCCATACCGCTTGAAGGAAGTTTATAATCGGCTGTAACGGTTGGACGAGGCGAAATGGAAACGATATCTTTCAACGGTACGCTTCCGTTGGTTTCTATTTCGACTTCTGCGCCCGATTCTCCCAGCAGCGCTATAAGCCGCTCAATATCAGCCTGCAAAAGCGGCTCTCCGCCCGTCAGCGTAACATTTTTTACGCCCGTCGATTTGACATATTCAACGAGTTCCTCCGCAGTAGCAAACTCGTATTTTACGTCAGAAGAATTTGCCCAGCGCGTATCGCAGTAACTACAATTGAGATTACAGCCGCAAAACCGCAAAAACACAGCAAGTTCGCCCGCGCGCGGACCTTCACCGTTTATACTTACAAACTTTTCGGCAACCTTAAAACAGCGCATATCACTCACCGTACACCGCGCAGTTATCGGGCGATTCGTACACCGTTACGCTAAAAATCGGCAAACCCTTTTTGCAAAGGTCGGCGTATATGTGCGCGGCAAAGTTTTCGGCGGTGGGTCTAAAACTCGTTTCAACCAGCGAAAACCCTTCTTCTTTAAGCGCAGCAACGGTCGTAGGTTTAAGGGTATTTTTTTCGTAAATAAGCGTGTGGTCAAAGCCTTCTGCAAGGTCTTTTACCGCCTTCTTGAAATCGCCGAAGTCCAAAAGCATACCGCGCTTTTCGCCGCTTCCCCGCAATTTGCCGTCGCTTATCTTTACTTCAACAACCCAGCGGTGACCGTGAATGTTAGAGCACTTGCCATTGTATCCGTGAAGAAAGTGCGCGCTGTCAAAACAAGCCGAAGTTTTTAAATAATACATATCTCTCCCTTTTCGCAAAAAAATACAGTCGTGACAAAACGACTGCACCTAAAAAGAGTCTTCCTCTTCAGATGCCCTGGTTTTGTTTAACGACAGGATGGCGCAAACGAACTGTCCGTTTAATTAACTATATAATACCACGCCTCAACGTGTATGTCAACCTAACCGAAGTTCTTACACGCTATTTATTTTCAAAATGTCGGTTAAAGTGATTAGGCTTCGACCTTTGCGTCCGTTTGCCCCTTTTCGGCATTTCAGTACGCTGCAAATATTTAACATTGACAATTCACAGCCTATTATCTTTTTCCATTTATGAATACCCGAAATAACGGCAAGCAAGCGCTGAAAAACTCTTTATATGCTCGGCAATAATCTCTATCCTCTTTGGATCTTTTACAGCCTCCGCCACGGCATACGCGGAAGTAAGGACAATTTCGACATTGTGTAGAAATATTAAAAGAACCGCGAGTAAATTCGTCGGCTTTTTTGCTGAATGCCAACTGTGTAATATCTTCGTTGTTGACATTGCCGAGCAACCATTCGTCCAAGCAATAAAAATCGCAAGGATAGACGTTGCCATTGCCCTCGACGACAAACTGACGCGAACAAAAGCCGTTCATACCGCATTGTTCTGCGTGTCCGCCCAAGAACAATCTAACATAATTGTCAAACTGTCTGATACTGACATACTCTCCTTCTACGTAGTCTTTTACATAAAGATTGAATAATTTGATCAAAAACGACGAATACTGATCGACTGTCATATACAAATCTTTTTCGCTCTTATCGCCGAATGGACGCAAACACGGAATGAATTGCAAGTATTTGATATCTTGGCTCTTAAAGTATTTGTATACCGACTCTATATGATCCGCCGTATATCCGGTGGCAACGACCAAGACGTTGAAATCCACTTTGCGCGCCTTGAGAAGTTCCATATTTGCTGCAACTTTAGGGAAAGTATAATTCAAATCGCCGTCCAATCTAAAGCAGTTGGCTTCTTGGTCTCCGTCGAGGCTCAATCCCAACAAAAAGTTATTCTTCGCAAAAAAGTCTGCCCACTCCTCGTCAATTAACGTACCGTTGGTCTGCATATTGTAATATACCTTACAGCCTTGCGTATTATATTTATTTACAGTCAGTACAAAGTCTTTAAAGAACTCTTTCCCTGCAAACAACGGTTCGCCGCCTTGAAAGGCAAAATAAATACTGCCGCCTTCGCTGAAATCAAGCGCTTTTCTTATTAAACTTTCCGCCGTATTATGAGTCATAATCCCATAAGACGAAGTCTCTCTGGACTGCGCCACGGAATGGTAAAAACAATATTTGCATCTCATATTGCACATACTCGATGCCGGCTTGATCATAATAGATAAATCTTTTTTCATAAATCTACCAACTTCGCTTTTCCGCGTTCAAAGTAATATAATTCAGAGCGTAATGCTTTACGCCGTATGAAGTACGTTGACGACTGATTTTCTCTCTATTTATATAAGTTACCCCATTCGCCGAGCAGACACTCCTCTATTTATCTCTAAAAGACATCATAGCATACTGTACGTCAAACAAACGCCCTATAAATATTATTGAAATTTTTATATCATACGCAAAAAGTCGTACGCAAGCACTTCACAAAACTTTTTATTAAATGACAAAGTATACCTCAGTCGCGCGTCGGCATCTTAAAATCCTTCAGAGCCTTGTTGAGATAATCGTTAAAAGGTTTCATTGCTTTAAATACTTCCAAAGCCTTTTTTACAAATCCCTCTGTATCGCGCACTTCCGCGTCAGTCATAAAGCGCTCCAAATACCAAGATTTATTTTTCAAATACTCAGCTTGCGGATGCTCCTTATCGTAACCTGCAGGTACGTTTTTTAACGCTGTTCCTTTGACCTCAAAATATTTTTTAAATTCCGCATCGTTTATTATCTCCTCCCATTCGTCAGGATGCTCGGCAATATAATTGCGCACCATAGTCGTTGCTCCGGAAAACATATCCGCAAACAGTCCGCCACCCAAAAAAGTGCCGCCGTTAGGCTTTATCATTATATAATATCCGACCGGAATAGGAAGTTTACCCATTGAAGATATATGCGCTCTAAATGACGCGTTATAAGGCGATTTATCGTGGCTGAATCTAGTATCTCGCACGAGTTTAAAAGTCAACTCTTTAGGAACATTATTCAACACGCTTGGATCAAACGCGCCGATTCCGAAAATGAATTCTTCGATCAACTCTTCAAACTGCGCCGTTGCCGCTTGTCTTTGTTTTTTATGTTCGGCAAACCATTCGCGATTATTGTTTTCACTCAACTCTCTTAAAAAATCCAACATTATTTTATTATCCATAATTTTTACTCCTATATTTAAAGATTTAAAAGCAGTTCCGCTTACTATGACTTAATAAAAGCCTTATACGCCTTTTCAAGCAAATCGGCAATTTCCTCATCAGAAATATTGGCGCTGCTGGTAGCAATCATTGAAGCCACGCCGTGCGTAAATACAATAAGCATTATATATACCTCTTTTATCTTCTCTTCCGATAGTGACAGTCTGTCTGCGATTTGCTTAGTAGCCGATTTATCTCCCATCCATTCGTAAATATCGTCAAAACTGTTGAGTCCGTTCAACTTTTGAAAGAATAGCATCTTGAATAAATTAGTCTCGTATTTTGCAAACGCTACGTTGGCTACTGCCATACTCTCTAATATTCGATTGTTATCTATGCGAGAATAAACAAACTCGTTATAAAACTTCATTGCCGCGCCATACAGCGACTCTTTGAGCGTATCCATATTATTAAAATAACTGTATATCGGCTGAATAGAACATCCCATATGTTGCGCTACGCTTCGGGCGTTTACACTTTCAAAGCCATCATCTCTTATCATTTGCAATGCTATATTTAATAATTGCGCTTTATCTACTGTTTTCTTAGGCATATTGTCCTCATAATTACATTTGTTATATAACATCTGTAATTATAAGTCATAAACTTTACAAAGTCAAGCGTATTGACAAAATATAAACTGAATTTGCAATTGGTATAACAAAAGAAAAAACAATTTATTTTTTTACAAGTCCGTAGATTATGCCAATCGTATCTGCCAAAAACCAACCTATCGGAATAGCCATCCATATCCCCGCTTCTTCGATAGCGGTGAAATACGTCAGAATATACGCAAGCGCAACTCTCACACCAAGAGATATTACCGTCAGAACAATCGACATTGTCGGCTTGTTGATAGCGCGATAATAGCCATACAGCAAAAACAGCAATCCTATTCCGACATAACACGCTCCTTCGATACGAAGATATTTCACGCCTATAGCAATTACGTTTACTTCCTCCGCGTCGACAAATACCGTCATAAGTTGCCTTGCCAATAGACAGACCGCAAGGCTTATTATTACGCAAAAACATATCGCCATAAGACCTGCCGTCTTGACGCCTTTTTTCACTCGCTCTCCCTTCCCTGCGCCGTAATTTTGCGCAACGAATGAGGAAAAAGCATTGCCGAAATCCTGAACCGGCGAATATGCAAGCGTGTCTATCTTTACGCCTGCGGCAAACGCCGCCATAACTGCGGTGCCAAAACTGTTGACCAAGCCCTGCACCATCAAAATACCCAAGTTCATAATAGACTGCTGAATACAAGTCAAAGCGGAAAGACGCGATATATTTTTGAATACTCCTTTATCCCATTTCATATCCGCTCTTTTTACTCGCAGATTTCCGCAACCGATAAGATAATACAACGTAATTCCTATTGCCGACAAATACTGCGCTATGACGGTTGCCGCCGCCGCGCCTATGACTCCCCATTTGAAATAAAGAATAAAAAGCAAATCAAGCGCTACGTTGGTCACAGCAGACACGGCAAGAAATATCAAAGGTATCGTCGAATTGCCGACGGCGCGAAGAAAATTGGCAAATATATTATAGAGAAATGTCGCAAGAATCCCTGCAAATATCACAAGCATATATTGACGGAACGCCGTCTGAATTTCGGCAGGAATATTAAGTAATTTAATCAACGCGCCAAGCAAAGCGTAAGCAATAGCATTGAGCGCAACTGTTACGGCAAAAATACTTACAAAAGAGATAAAGAAAGACTGTCTTATTCCCTGATGATCTTTCTGTCCGAATCTCATTGAAAAAAACACGCTGCTCCCCATACACAGACCTATGATTACCGAAGTGATCAAGATCATTATCGTATAAGCGGAGCCAACTGCCGCTAAGGCGTCTTTTCCGAGGTATTTGCCTACGACAATTGTATCTACGATATTATAAAACTGCTGAAGCAGATTGCCTATCATTACCGGCAAAGAAAACAGAATAAGTTTTTTGAGTATTGAGCCTTCCGTCAAATCCACTGTTTTCCTAACTTCAAATTTCTTATTACGTCCGACAGCGTCTGCCGATTTATCTCTCATTTCTTTATCTCTTTCAATAATTTCACACTGCAAATATATTAGACATATTGACCGTTGCGCACATTGAATTTCAAGGTGACAGGTTTGCCGTCCTCTTCAAATACCGCTTGCATAATATCGTCCTGTACAAACTCTGCGGAAATGATTTTGATATCCTTTTGAGCAAATGTCTCTTTAAGCGCGGCTTTTTGCTCTTCGCCATAACTGCTTACGTCGTCGGAGATAAACAGCAAACTGCCGAAAGTCGAGTTGATCTTCGCCACAAGTTTGCGCTGTTCAAAAGTCATATACATATTGTAATCTCTCAACATAAATACGTCGGGATCGTTCATCCAAGCTCTGCCGTTGAGATGGCGGCGAAAAATAGTATTGCAAATCGTATGCGGCGTAGAAACGTCGTCTCTTATCTTATTCTTTTTGTGTTTCCAAGACAGTTCTATATCGGAACCTATACGACAATAATCCACTTTCCCGAACGCAGGCATAAGAGGAACGCCGCAACCGAGTATCAACTTATCTCCGCAACACTCTCTCAACAAGTCCATAGCGTCGCACATAATCTCTCCGCGGGTCTTATTATGAATTGGCAAAACGCACGCGCCGTACAAAAAGTCAAGTTTGACAAGGTCATATCCCCATTCGTTGAGCACGGTGTCAAAGACGTGTTTAATATACGTTCTCGCGCCCTCGTTGTATATGTCGAGAGAATAAAATCCTCCCCAGTTGTGCCCGGTGTTGTACGGCTTGCCGTGTTTGTCTTTGACAAACCAATCTGGATGCTCTTTGAAAAGTCTGGATGCCCTCACACCCGCAAACGGCGCAAGCCAAAGTCCTGCGATCATTCCCTTTGAATGAATGCTGTCCGCGACTGCTTTCATACCGTTTGGAAACTTTTTTTTATCGGTGACGAGCCAATCTCCTATCTTGTCCTGATATCCGTCGTCAATTTGAAAACAGTCGAACTTGATATCTTGAGCGGCAATGCTCTCTAAATCTCTATTGATAATATCTTGGCTTATGCGGTTGTAATAGTTATACCAAGAAGTATATCCGCAACGCTTTTTAGTCTCGCGCGGTTTTACTCCCATTTTATTAAAATATACGTCAAAAGCATCTTCGTATTTATCGGAAATATAAGCAAGTTCCAACAACTTGTTTTCACCCATATATTCCACGCCTTGCAATTCTTTGGATACAATTATTTGATTTTCGTTGCAGTCAAAAGTCACCACGGTATAACCGTATCGCTCTGTCAAAGACCCAAATATCTCCACATTCTCGCCGCGACGAACATAACCGTACGACCAGCCGTAAAAAACTCCGCTCTTTCTCGGATAATCCCAGAAGAGAATATCGCCTGCTTTCGGCAAACCTATTCTTCTCCACAAAGTCTTTGTGACAAAAAATTCCGTCAGTCTTGTCAACTCTTTCATCTGTCCGCTCGGCTTATACTCCATACTGTCCGTCCAACTCTGATAGCCGTTGACAAAAATTCTGTCGGTTGAATTATACTGATAAGGTAATCTTATATCGAATTTCAAAAATCTCACTTTAG
Organism: Clostridia bacterium; assembly: GCA_013316135.1. Taxonomy (GTDB): domain Bacteria; phylum Bacillota; class Clostridia; order Christensenellales; family UBA3700; genus RACS-045. The sequence goes on along the minus strand of WSNH01000039.1, from coordinate 156 downwards.
CCTTTGCATTGAGCTTAACTTTCAATACGTCGTCCTCAACGACCGCGTCCAAAGAAAAATGCTGATTTTCACTCAAATTGCAGACGTACTTCTTGCCGTCTACGACATATTTTATATCATACTTGATTGCGTTTAAGTCCATAATATCCTCTCAAA
>WSNH01000038.1 GCA_013316135.1 Clostridia bacterium | reverse complement strand
GGTCTTGATTTTGTAAATTAAAAATATTAAACTTAAAATACACTCCAATAGTATAGGAGCGCCTTGCGATTTGCAATAAAAATGATATCGACCTCTCAACTACGCTCAAGGTGACATAATTAGAGAAAACTATCGACTGCTTCAGGGGGACATAGAATAAATGTTGAGGCAACAGAATTTACGCCCCTTCCGTCACTTCGTGACACCTTCCCTTCAAGGGAACGGCAAGGAAAAAACTTACAGCCGCCTGTGTTGGATACTCCCATCAAGGGGAAGCCGAGTATAAGCGAATAGTAGCGAAGAAGCAAAAAGAATTTATGCCGCTCGGGTTACTCGGTTAAAGCGTAACGCACAAGCATATTGAGCGGATCGTAGTGTAGTCGAAATGACTTTAAATCAACTGAGCGAGTGAATTAGACGCACTACGAGATGACAAAATAAGAAAATATAAGAGACAAAGGTTTATCACACAATTTTTTTGTGAAAAATATAATACATAGGTTAGAGTAGAGGTGGAAGTATGCTTAAGTTGACAAATATAAAGAAAGACTATGTCTTGAATGGCGGGGACACCGTCCCTGCGCTTAAAGGCGTGGACTTGGAGTTTAGACCAAGCGAATTTGTATCCATATTGGGTCCGTCAGGTTGCGGTAAGACGACGTTGCTCAACATTATAGGCGGTCTTGACAGATATACCGACGGAGATATGTCTATAGACGGCATTTCCACCAAGCACTATTCCGATGTAGATTGGGACTCTTATAGAAACATCAGAATAGGTTTTATTTTTCAAAGTTACAACCTTATATCGCACGTCGATATTCTCACAAACGTGGAGATGGCGCTTTTGCTCGCAGGCGTAAGCAAGCAAGAGAGGCATCAACGCGCAATAAAGGCGTTAGAGGACGTGGGCTTGGGCGAGCATATACATAAAAAGCCCAATCAACTCTCGGGCGGTCAGATGCAGAGAGTTTCTATTGCCAGAGCGCTTATCAACAATCCAAGCATTATTCTTGCAGACGAGCCTACGGGCGCGCTTGATTCTAATACAAGCGTTCAGATTATGGAGATACTAAAAGAGATCTCTTATAACAAACTCATTATTATGGTTACGCATAATCCCGATCTTGCAGAGCAATACTCCAACCGTATCGTTCGCTTTAGGGACGGACTTGTAGTCGACGATACAAATCCTTATGCTTCGGAAAAAGTAAAGGCGGCGCAGGGAGAGAGTATTGAGCAGACTTTGACAACCGACGAAGATACGGAGAAGGATAGCGCCGAAAGAAAACTCGATAGCGCAGCCGAGCAAGATGGCGAGATAAAAGACGCCGACGGCAAAAAGAAAAAGAAAGTAAAAATAGCAAAGATAGATTTCTCTAAGCACAAAGCAAAAAAACAACGTAAGAATTTGCTCAAAAAGACGTCAATGTCTTTTGCTTCGGCAATAAAGTTGTCATTCACTAACCTTATGACCAAAAAGGGCAGAACCGTTATGACGGCGTTTGCCGGTTCTATAGGTATCATAGGCGTAGCGTTGGTACTTGCTATATCAAACGGATTTTCATCGTATATAAACAATATGCAAAAGACGATGCTGTCGGGTTATCCTATCGCAATTACTTCCAGCGCGACAAGTATGGAAAGTCTGATGGGCACATATATGCAGGTACTCAATCCCGACAAAGAAAAATATCCGGTCGATCAAAAAGTATATTCTTACAACTTGCTTAATTTGCTTGGCAATATGATCCACGAGAATGATTTGAGCGACGAGTATATGACGTATTTTGACGAGAAAAAGTCAGGATGGCAGGAAAAGGGACTTATTGACAGCGTATATTATAATTACGGATATTCTTATTCCGTCTTTAATAAGAAAAACGACGACGTGGGTAAAATGATAAGCACGAATTTCAAGACCGTCAATTGGCAAGAACTCGTGGGCGATCAAAAATATATCGAAAGCAACTTTGACGTAATAGGAGGGAGATATCCCGAAAAGGCAACTGATCTCGTGCTCGTCGTGGATAATACCAACTCGGTTGTGTCCATTTATCTTGAGGGTATGGGACTTGCAAACAATGCCGCAATGTCCGGAGATTTTGACTTTGACCAAATCTTGGGCAACGGTAGAAACAAAGAGCCGGTATCTTTCCTTATTCCTAACTCTAAAGCAAAATACGTTAAGACGGTAAACGAAAATACCGGCAACGTCTATTATACGGAGAAATCGGGGCAGGCAATCAGAGAAATGTATGACAACGGCGATCCCAACGTATATAAGGTGGAGATAGTCGGTATCATTCGTCCTAAGGAAGGAAAGCAATATTCCCCGGTTTATCCCGGCGTGGCTTATACTCAAGATTTGACGGCGCTGATGAGAGAAGACGCCGTCGACAGTGAAGTCGCTAAGTTCCAACAAGAGGTAGATTACAATCCTCTCACGGGCAATAAGTATGATACGTCCAGCATAGATTTTTCAAATATGGATTTGAATAATATTATGAATATCATAAACGGCGCGTCTACGGCAATGACTGAAAAGGTCGTCACGCAGATGTTAGGCGTAAGTTCTAAGCCAAGCGCAATAAGTATTTATGCAAGTGATTTTGACAACAAAAATCTGATCATCAACGACCTTAACGCTTGGAATGATATGCATAAGAAAGACAGCAAAGCTCAAGTCAAATATACCGACAGCGCGGCAGTTATGATAAATATGATCAGTCAGATAATCAATATCATTACCATTGCGCTGGTATGTTTCTCATCGGTGTCTCTCGTCGTTTCGTCTATAATGATAGGTATCATTACCTATGTGTCCGTCGTGGAGCGTACGAAAGAGATAGGTATACTTCGTTCGCTCGGCGCAAGAAAGAGAGACGTGTCCAATATCTTCAATGCCGAGACATTTATCATAGGCTTGGCGGCAGGCGCAATTGGCGTGCTTGTGACGTATATATTGAGTATTCCAATCAATCTTGTCATCACAGCAATAGAGCCGACCATTACGGGTATCTGTATGTTGCATCCGTTGCACGCGCTTCTTATGGTTGTGTTGAGTATCGTCTTGACGTCTATCGCCGGTATCGTACCGTCAAGAGCCGCGGCTAAGAAGGATCCGGTAATTGCATTGAGAACGGATTGATAAAAATCACATTCGGCGAAGTAATGGCGAACGTAAATAGCGTTCGCCATTTTAATTTGAAATGATAAATCAGTTGCTATTTGAAGTTGCTTTATATATAATAGAGTTGTAAAAAATTCAAGAAGGTACGTTATGAAAGAGATTAAATCATACGAATTGAGAGAAAAATATTTGAAATTCTTTGAGGAGAAGGGACATAAGATCATTCCGTCGGCTTCGCTGATACCCGAGAACGATCCGTCGGTGCTTTTTACGACGGCAGGAATGCATCCGCTTGTGCCGTATCTTTTGGGACAGAAGCACCCCGGCGGCAAGAGACTTTGCGACGTGCAGAAGTGCGTGCGTACCGGCGATATTGACGAAGTGGGCGACGCTACGCACTGCACCTTTTTTGAGATGCTCGGCAACTGGTCGCTTGGAGATTATTTCAGAAAGGAGTCCATCAACTTTTCGTTTGAGTTTTTGACAAAGGTATTGGAAATACCGGTAGAGAAGATCGCAGTAACGGTATTTGCAGGCGACGAGGACTGCCCTCGAGACGAAGAGGCTGCCGATACTTGGGCTAGTCTTGGAATACCAAGAGATAGGATATTCTATCTTCCTAAGGCAAACAACTGGTGGTACGCAGGCGCTACCGGTCCTTGCGGAAGCGATACAGAAATATTTATAGACACGGGCAAGGAGGCTTGCGGCGTGCATTGCGATCCAAGTTGCGACTGCGGAAAGTGGGTGGAGATTTGGAACAACGTATTTATGGAGTTCAACCGCAATGCTGAAGGTAAGTTTGAGAAACTGTCTCAACGCAACGTCGATACCGGTATGGGATTGGAGCGCACTATATGTATGCTCAACGGCTTTAAGTCGGTGTATGAGACCGACTTGTTTGCAGGCGCTATCGCTAAGATAGGTTTGCTTGCAGGTAAGAAGTACGGCGAGAATGAAGAAGATACCAGGGCAATGCGCATAATTGCCGACCATATCCGTACGGCTACGTTTTTACTCGGCGACGAGAGAGGTATCGCGCCGTCAAACGTCGATCAAGGCTATGTGCTGCGTAGACTTATCCGCAGAAGCGTAAGATTTGCTCGCCAACTTAATATTGCTCCGCAGGACTTGGTGAGCATTGCAAAATTATATATCGAGCAATACCAAGGCGTATACGAAGAATTGAAGTTAAACAGTCAAAAGATATATGACGAACTGGAAAAGGAAATAGACAAGTTTTCCAAGACTTTGGAAGACGGTATTAAACAACTTGACAAGGTGCTTCAATTCGTCAAAGGAGACACTCTCAACGGCAAGACGGCTTTTAGACTTTACGATACATACGGCTTTCCTATAGAGATGACTGTGGAAATATGCAAAGAAAAAGGCTTTGGCGTGGATATTGACGGATATAAACTTGCGCAGGAAGAACATATCAAAAAGTCGCAACAGGGAGCAGAACAGAAGTTCAAGGGCGGTCTTGCAGACAGCAGTGAGATGACGACCTTTTTGCATACGGCAACCCACTTGTTGCTAGCAAGCCTTAAAAAAGTTCTCGGCGACGACGGCATACAGCAAAAAGGCAGCAATATCACTCCCGAAAGATTGAGATTTGATTTCAACTTCCCTCGTCCGTTGACGGCAGAAGAGAAACAGGCTGTGGAAGACAAAGTCAACGAGGCAATTGCAAGAGATATTCCGGTAGTATGTATGGAAATGCCTATTGAAGAAGCAAGAGAGAAAAACGCTGTCGGCGTATTTGGATCTCGCTACGGAGAAATAGTCAAAGTATATCAAATAGGCGACGTGGATTTGCAGATATGCGGCGGACCGCACGCGCAATGTACGGGACAACTCGGACATTTTACGATAGAGAAAGAGCAGTCTTCTTCGGCAGGTATTCGCAGAATCAGAGCAACGATACAACCAAAGCAGTAATAATAAATTTTAATTAAGCCCGTGTCTGCGCGGGCTTTGTTTATAAGGAGTCTATGGCAAGCAATTTTCCAATTATTCTGGTGTATGGAATATTTGTCAAAGAGATGAAATATTTCAAAGCATTCGGAGGTATAGAAAAAGTGTTGAAAAATGCCGGTTACGACGTCTATACGGCGCGTACCGACAGTTTTGGCACTGTGGAAAACAACGCTTTGCAATTGAAAGAGCAAATCGAGACTTTACTTCAAAAGAGATGCGCGGAAAAAGTCAATATAATCGCATATTCAAAAGGCGGACTTGACGCAAGGTATTTGATAGAAAAACTCGATATGGAGAAGCACGTTGCATCGCTTACCACCATATCCGCGCCGCATAAAGGCACAAAACTTGCTACGAGATTCTATTCTTATCCCAAATGTTTAATAAAGCCGTTTACCTTTTGTTTAAACGTACTTTATAAAATTCTGGGGGATAAAAATCCCAATTCTCTCGAAGTATTGCGAAATCTTCAAGAAATTCCCGAAGAAGAATTTTCAAATGAAGTCGTGTGTAAATCAGTGTACTCTCAAAGTTATTCGTTGAGAATGGATAAATACGGCGACGATATTCTCTTGGGAATTCCGTTTGCTTTATTGAAAAAAATCGACGGCGGTCGGTGCGACGGAGCGGTAACTCACGAGTCGTCTCAGTGGGGAGAATATAAAGGACATTGCACCGATACGCCTATGTCGCATCGCCAAATAATAGACTTTATGGTGGGCAAAAACAAAAAACAAAAGATATATGAATTTTATCTTTCGCTTTGTCAAGACTTGGCAGATAGAGGCTTTTGACACATAAAATATAATCTTGCATTGACGTCTATCAAATTAGATATAACAAAAGGTGAATATGATGAGTAAATATCCTATATTGTTGGCACACGGAATAGTAGTCAAGGACTTTAAATATTTTAAGGCTTTCGGTAGAATAGAAAAAACATTGAAAGACGCCGGTTACATCGTATATACGTCCAATACCGATGGATTTGGAACAATTGACGGTAACGCTTTGCAATTAAAAGAACAAATTCAAAATATACTGACCCTACACAACGTGGACAAGGTTAACATTATTGCCCATTCTAAGGGGGGACTTGACGCCAGATATATGATAGAGCGGCTGGATATGCAAGATAGCGTTGCGTCCTTGACAACAATTTGTTCGCCGCATAAGGGGTCAAAACTTGCTACAAAGTTGTGTTCTCTTCCAAAATGGTTGCTGAGATTCGTGGCTTTTTGGTTAAACTTTTGGTACAGAATTTTTGGTGACAAGAATCCCAATGCCTTTGAAGTGCTGCGACAACTCAAAGAGATACCTGCAAACGAATATAATAACGCTGTGATTTGTAAATCTGTATACTCTCAAAGTTATTCGGCAATAATGAAACGCAGCCGTGACGACTTTGTTTTGGGTATTCCTCTCAAAATCATTCAAAACGTGGAAAAAAATAATCAGTCTGACGGAATTGTAAGCGTAGAATCGTCCAAGTGGGGCGAGTATAAGGGCAATTGCCTAGACGAGTCGGTTTCGCACAGTCAAATTATCGACTTTATGGCGGGTAAAAAGAAAATACAGAAGATATACGATTTTTATATTTCTATTTGCGAAGATTTGACAAAAAGAGGCTTTTGAATTTCATAGAGAATGTTTTTGACAAAAAAGGCTTTGATAATGCAAGACTTTTTATAATTCGTCACTTCTTCTAATGTATCGTGTAACTATGAAAGTAAACACGGCATTGAAGTACGTAAAAAGTTATGTTTTGGTTACGTTGCTTACGGTACTGTGCCAAAGGGCGCAGATCGTGGGTGATTACAGGGGCTACGCATTGCCTTTGCTTGTTGCATTGTTTTACTGTAGATTTAGCGTGGGAGTCATTTGTCCGTGTTATCTTGCGATATGTATCATCTTCGATCATTCTTTGTTTGGTATATTCTACGCCGTTGCGCCGGTAATAATTTTGTCGGTTGCAAAATATCTCCACTATCTGTTTGCTCGACCTATGAGATTGCGCGCGCTTATATGCTATTGCGTATTGTGTTTACTGCCACTTGCAGTGCTCGACTTTAAGGTAACGGCTACGCTTGACTTCATAGTATACCTAATTTCGCAAATCGTAGTGGCGTTGCTCTTCTGCGTAATTTGTTACGCCGTATGCGTACGCGGTATAGGCAGAAAGTTGAGTATCGACGAGCGAGTGGGAGGATTTGTGTTTTTGGCAGTCATAGCCAGCGGATTTTATTCTCTAGATATATACGGCTTTAATGTTTACTATCTTGCGTTGGGACTTGCAATACCCTATCTGTTCCGCAATTTTTCTTTTTCGCAAGGCGCGGTTATTGCAGGCGCAGTCGCGGTAGGAGGGTGTCTACCGGGCGTAAATCTTGCTTTGGCAGGCGCAGTGATGTTGATTTTCTTATCGGCGTACGTCTTTGCCGTCAACAAGTGGGCGGCATCTTTGGCGGCTGTGATGATGCATATAATATGCGGTATCTATTTCAACGCGTTTAAAGGCGTGTATTGGCTCAATCTCATCGGATTTGTCGTGGGTATTCTTATTACGACGCTGCTGTCGGATAAGGTGATGGCAAAACTGCCTTCGTTTAAATTCGGAGACGGCAGACAGAGCGCAAGGGAACTCGTCAACAGAACCAGACGCGATTTAGCAAGCCGTCTGTCCACGGTGTCGGGAGTATTTGGCGAAATGTCGCAAGTATATTCCCAAAACGTCGTGCGTTACGCTCCGCCGATGCAAGCCGCTCCTTCGCTTGCCGAAGAAGTTATGCTCAAGACGTGCGGAAACTGTATCAATAGAGAATACTGTCAGGGAATGATGGGAATGGAGTTGTCTCAGGCGCTAGAAGGCGTCGTACGTACCGTGCTTACTTCGGGAAAAGTTACTATTGAGGACTTGCCGATTGTCATATCGTCCAAGTGTATACAATTGCCTGCGTTGCTCTCGACCTGCAATCAGACTGCTTTGTCTTATGACGTGAGATATAACTCGGGAAGAGAATTGGAAGTGGACCAAAACCTTATTTCCTCTCAACTTATGGGCGTGTGCGAGTTTCTTTCGGAACTTGGAGAAGAAGTAAAAAGCGCGGTCAATATAGACGACAAACTCGACGAGAGAATAGTCGAGGAGTTGGGATATAACAATATAGTTTGCAGCGACGTTATGTCCATCGTCAAAAACGGTAAACACACGATTTCCCTGATTGTTAGGGAAAGGGACAGAGAAAAAAAAGCGTTGATACAGGTGTTGTCTAAACTGACAAATACGCAAATGCAACTCAAGGAAGAGAAAAAGACCATAGACGGCAGATACTGTATGACTTTCGTCAATACGCCGAAATACAACGTCACATACGCTACGGCTACTTGCACAAAGCCCGATTCGCCTGCGTCCGGAGATACTTATACCGTAACAAAACTCAAGCACGACAAAGTGTTGATAGCCTTGTGCGACGGTATGGGAAGCGGCGTTGACGCCAGAGAGGGAAGTCAGCGGGCGTTGAATATGGTGAGTTCTTATTATAAGGCGGGATTTGATAATGTCAATTCGCTTAAACTCGTCAACAGATTGCTGTCCGTCATTTCTAAAGACAATTTCAATGCGCTTGATATGTGCGTCGTAGATCTCGAACTCGGCACTGCCGATTTTATAAAGCAAGGCGGCGTGCAGAGCGTAATCAAGAGGCTTGACAGCGTGCAGATAATTGACAGCAAAGCGTTGCCTCTCGGCATAGTCGAAGAGGCTACGCCGCAGGTCAACCGTCAACTTCTTTCCGTGGGCGAAATGGTAGTGATGTTCAGCGACGGCATAATGGACACGCTTACGCTCGCAGGCGTCAAGCATATCGTTAATACGCTCGCAACTCTCAATCCTCAGCAGATTTGCGACGAGATTATCAATCAGGCTAAGGCTATGGGTCTTAAAGACGATTCAAGCGTTGTGGTGTTTAGATTGAGTACGCAGTAATCACTAGTTTCTTTTATGTTGTTTATGTAGATTTGAGAGATGTTTGCTACTTGCTTTTTATCTATTTTGAATATATACACAAGTCAGAACAGGACACATAATTTTATAGCCGTCTAATTGCTATGATCCCAAAAAGTTGGACAAAACTTAAGGAGGTGCATTTTTAATTAGGGGTGGCTAATGTTATATTTAATATATCGTCTAATATCAAAACTTTTTACTTAATAGAAACGGCTATGTGTTTTCCGCTAAATATCATAATAAGTGACTTTGTTTGGGAATACAAGTCATCATATTTTATATAACTTCAGTAGGGGGTCGATATATTTGTCATAATCCTTGAATCGAGCGAGTTCGTCAATTGTAGAGTATGCTTTCTACCCTAATATAGAATATTAAATATAGAAATATATTGTTTCAATAAGTCTTGCTATTTAATTAAATAATATTCAAAAAAATTATCATCTTTAGTGTTATAAGTATTTATGG
>WSNH01000037.1 GCA_013316135.1 Clostridia bacterium | reverse complement strand
GTTAAAAATCAAACAATTTACAAAAAATACTGTTTGTCGGGATATGGGAATGAACTTTTGCTATTAAGTTATTAAATATTTAACAAACGCTCTATTAAAGTATAAGATACGCTACCCTTGGGGTGAACCATATTTTGCGCGCTCTTTGCGTCAATCCACTTGGCTTCGTCGACTTCGCCCGAAAGCGTCAATTCTTTATCAGCCGTCTTGCCTATAAACGCAATCATAAGCATATCTTTTTTGTCAAACCAAAACGTGCCGACAAAATCAAGCGAAGAAAGTTTGACTCCTATCTCTTCTTGCACCTCTCTGCACGCCGTCTCTTCTGCGGTCTCTTTTGGCTTTATATAGCCAGACACAAGATTGTAATATTGCGTGGAAATATAATTCTGACGAAGCAGCACTACTTGTCCGTCGTCATTTGTCACCAATACTATTACGCACGAAGAAAACATATCGAAAAGAGGTCTTTTGCAAACCTCGCAATAAGGAATATATCCCTCGTCGCCAATCTGTTTTTCTATAAGTTTTCGTCCGCAATCCGGACAGTAAACAAAACGCATAAACCTTCCTGATTTCCGCCGTCGGCGGAGTTTTATAAAACGGAGTACAACGGTACACCGTTTTCATTGCCAATATCCTACTGTAACATTGCAAATTCGATATTGCTATTACAACAATTTCTTTTTCTTTAGATAAAGCGCAACGGCAAGCGAGATAAGCCCCGACGAACCGAGCACTCCCCAAAATCCCCAAGGACTTGACTGTCCCGGCACCCAAGTGTTCATACCAAATAACGAAGCTATCAAAGTAGGAATGGAAATCACGAGAGTAATCGAAGTCAAGACTTTCATTACGATATTGAGATTGTTGGATATTACGGATGCATAAGCGTCCATAGTGCCGGACAAAATATCTCGGTAAATGGAACACATTTCCATAGCCTGCTTTGTGTCTATCGCGACGTCCTCAAGAAGTTCGGTATCATCGGGATAACTCTTCAAAATATTGTTGGTGTTGAACTTATTTTGCATAAGTCTTGATATTACGGCGTCGTTGCCGGTAAGTGACGTGGAAAAATAAACAAGAGAATTTTCAAGATCAAGCATTTGAATAAGTTCTTTGTTTTTTGTAGACTTGTGCAACTCGTTTTGTATTCTCTGCGACGCTTTGTCGATTTGTTTGAGGTAAGCCAAATATTTGGTAGCGATATTGTTGAGAATCTGAAACAAAAATCTTGTCTTTTTGTATGTAGCAAAGCCCTTGACTCTATTGCGAATAAAGTCTCGGGTAATTGCCGTATCTTTTAGACTGACGGTGATAAATAAATCTTTTTTGATTATTGCGCCGAGCGGTATGGTAAAATAGGAATAATAATCTTCAGTCCCCTCTTCTATGACCGGGATGTCGACGAGCACCAACGTATAGTCGTCTTCCACTTCAAGTCTTGATCTTTCTTCGTCGTCAAGAGGCGTCTTGAGCACGTCGTCTTCAATTCCGCTGACCGACGCAACAAATTCAACTTCTTTATCGGAAGGATTGGTGAGATTTATCCAACAGTCTTTGGTATCAAAACCGCTGTCCATATAAACGCTTTCTTCAATCTGTATGAGCCTATTCTCCGCATCGGTCTTGTAAATTTCAATCATAAGCCATACCTCCTTGTCATAAGTTAAAGCGTCTATAGAATGACGCAATTCCAGGAAATCTAAAAAATAGCGCGCTCGATTTAATATATAATTGCATTGATAAATCCTATCGAACGTCTACTATATTTTACATTATTGAAAAGCGTTTGGCAACCTATCCAACGTAATTTTTTAGGTCCGTAAAGACATTTTTAAGCCGCAATTTACTCTGCGCTGTCATTGCAGAAGAGAATTTTGCGCTATATAGACCTTTGAGAACTACTTTTGCAATACTCTTGTCAGGTTGACTTGCCAAAAAATCTTCCACACTTTTTGCAAGTTGCATTGCGCTATCCTCCTCGACTTCTACCTTTGGCAACGTAAGGTCGACGCTCTTTTCTTGATAGAGAGTATTTGAGTCGAGTTTGATAAGAAATTTTTTCTTGTATCTTCTATCTACTATGGCAAACAGTCCCGATATGCCGCGGTCAAGCGCAAATATTACAAGCCACAACGCAAACGTAGCCAATATCGCCGTCGATACTATACCCACAGAATATCCGTTCATTGCAACTACCACGCCCAATAATACTATATGCGCAAGAGCCGCTTCGCCGACAATACTTTTTTTCTTGGGTTGAGCGCAAAAATGAAAAGTATTGAGATACTCTTCCATAGGCATTGCCGTGTCTGCAATGTGCCTTGCCTGTCTTTTGATATATCTGGGAAATACCTTGACAACTTTTTTGTTGAAAGAAAATACCGTACTTGGCGATAAATAAGAATTAGTCTTTAAAAATCTCTTGAGTCTTGAGTACGCCTTTGCATATACGCGTTCGGCAGAATAGACGAGCATTTGAACCAGCAATACGATAATCGGAGCAGCAACGGCAAACGCAACTATCTGCCAAACTTTCCAACTTGCCATAAATGCTTGAAACTTAGAATAGGTGTCTGAAATAAATGATAGCAAAATTTTAGCCTCCAAAATAATATGTACGACCATTGCTATCTTAATAGTTGACATAAACCAAAATTTTATACGGCTAAACTTAATAAACTAATTGAGACATATCCATTTTGCTCAAGTAAAAATGACGGCGTATATTATGCCACCTTGAGTGTAGTCGAGAGGACTCTATCCGTTTATTAAATACGCAGAGATTTCTCCGCTTCGCCTCACTACAATCCAAATAACGTTATAATAATGACCTATAAAAATCTGCGCCCGTTTTCTAAAGTATAACGGTCTTGTTTTTCCCAAGCATAAATATAACTTTTTTATCAACCTTAATCCCCAAGCACTCTTCTATTGCCATTGCATACAACTCAAGCTGTCTTTGATACCTCTTCTTTACCAGTTCTTCGCTTTTGCGCGAAAACTTGAAATCTACCAAGACGTTCTCCCCTCCCTTTTCTCCGCCTTGAATAAACAAGTCGACCGTGCCTTGCAAAAGCACTTTGTCATCGCTATCAACTCTCAAGAAATCGCAAGCAGGCAAATTGAGCATAAACTGTTTTTCTCTGTAATGAGGATACTTCCTTGCCTGTTGCATAACTTGGCTTTGCAGACACTCCAAAATAGACTTTGGATCTATCAACGATCGTTGATCTTGACTCAAAAGTCCTTGCTCAACCATAGCGTCAAGTTGATCAATTACGTCGTCTTGAGTAAAACAAGCGTAGTCTATGCACTCCAATACTCTGTGATAAGCCACGCCTTCGTCTGCGCTATTTCGCCTATCGGCAATATCCTCGTCGTAAAAGTCTAAGTCTTTGATAGAGTCGAGAATATCTGCGCTGTCGTCATTTGCAAAATCTTTTGCAAATGAAGCGTAATACTCGTTGTTTACCGCAGTGACCGTATGCTTGACGAGTAATGACGTCGAAGACTCAAACGCATAATGCTTCCGAAGGCTCTCTTCAAACGCATTGGCGTAGTCAATATCTATCAACTTTCTCTTGCAAATCTTCTCATCTTGCAAGAAATCTTGAACTTCTTCTTGCTCTGCTTGAGAGTCAAAATACTTATCATAAAACGACGGTCTTTCCACCGCTACGTTGTTAAGCCAATCAATCATACTTAATGGCGTGTTGATTTTCTGCTGTCCAAATGCCTTTTTATTTGCGCCTTTGCTTTTTCCAAGTCCGCCCGTCGCAGTGATATAAAGCATATTTCTCGCCCTCGTCGTAGCAACGTAAAAGAGGCGCATTTTCTCCTCTATCAATTCCTTGACCTTAAATTTTTTCATTATGCGAAACGGCAGACTGTCTTCATAAAATCTATCTTGCTCGTCTACGCTTTTGATTGCAAATCCGTAATTCTTATCGTAAATGATATTAGAGCCGTTGAGTTCCATCAGGCTGAGTTCTCTTGCGGCGTCGATAATAAAAACGATTGGATATTCCAAGCCCTTACTACTGTGAATAGTATTGGTGACTACGCAATCGCCGTCATATCCGACTTCGCCGGACACTTTGCCGAAGTCCGCAGTCGCGTCGACCGCCTCGACAAACTTCGACAGGTCGGTATTATACGGCTTACCCGATAAAGATTGGATAAAACTCTCAAGTCCTGCCAACTCTCCAATTCCGTCTTCGACAACAGTCATATACGCCCGATAATTAAAATCGTCTATTATCTTGCGTAAAAAACTGTCCATATTCATAAAAGACGCGATTGCGCGATATTTGGCAATTGTCTCAAAAAACAATTTGAGTCTATTTGCCAAATCGTCGTCCCGCTCTTTTATGTACTTATCTACAGCCTCGTGGAAAAAGTCCACTTTACCTGCGCTCGTCTTGATTTTTGTCAATTCTGTATAAGTAAAATTTGCAAAAACTTTGCTCGTCAAAATCTCCGCCAAAGGTATGTCTTGTCGGTGATTGTCAAGCACTCTGACAAACGACGTAAAGAGGCTGACGCAAGAGTTGTTTTTTTCTTTGAGTATCTTGCATCCGTCGATGGGTATACCTGCCGTCTTTAACTCGCCGACAATGCTCTCTACGTTGGCGTTCCTCGTCGCGCACAGCAACGCTATATCAGAATATTTGACCGTCCTATAAGTCATTCCGCCGTCGGCAGACGACACTTGTATTTGTTTTTTACCGACAATCGACTTGATTTGTCTCGAAATATATTTTCCTTCTTGACAAGAAAAAGACTGCGCTTCCTGCGCGTCTTGCATTACGCTGTATACCCCATCTTGACAAATGGGGATATCCAATTGTTTTTTCTCCTTTGGAAAATGCGCAATACGAATAGGTATATCAGGCTGAATTTCATAATCGAGATTGCCTTGCAGAAGTCTGCTCTCCCTCTTATAGTCAATACCGCCCATATCTTCTTTCATTATTACGTCAAAAACTGCATTGACAAAATCTATGACTTCCTTGCAAGATCTGAAATTACTGTTGAGAGAAAAAGAATTGCCTTGTTGCGGTCGTTGTTTATAAAGACGGTACTTATCCAAAAATATTTTTGGGTCTGTCATTCTGAATTGATAAATACTCTGCTTGATGTCGCCGACCATAAATAAGTTCTTGCCGTTGGAGAGCCTTGTCAAGACGTACTCTTGAACGGCGTTGATGTCCTGATATTCGTCCACGCAAATATAGTCGTAATTTGACGTTAATTCGCTTGCCAAAGCGTCGTTTTGCATAACCTTGACCGCATAATACTCAAGATCGGCAAAGTCCATCTTATTGTCCTTTTTCTTTAAAGCAGAATATTCGGCGCATACATTTTTCAATATGTCAACAAGTCTGACGAGATATTCTACGTTTTTGTTGAGTTCTTCCTGCATCTGAGCGTAAGGCAAAGAAAAAAACGCCTTGAGTTGTTTGTCAAGCAAATTTATTACGTCCGCTTTGTACTCTTTGTATTTCTCTTGATGCTCTGCATTGTCGTCCCTCTGATCTTTGGAAAGCGTCGGCACGTTGGCAAATTTGGGAGCAAATTTAACTACCGTTGCAAGGTCTTCTATATCTTTAGTCTCCGACAGATTATGCAAAAAATCAATTATTGACTTCACGTGCTCCAAGTGCTTATACAGCGCCTTGCTTTCAAAAAGCATTTGCCACTCTTGCGCCTGATGGAGCAAATCAAAACAATCTTGGTGTATACTCGCAAGATAAAGTTTTGCAAGTTTGCTATTCTTAAAATTGCCGTCATAACAACAAAACGCAACTTCCTCAAGATAAGCGTCTCTATCGAGTTGCGCTTCCAAAAAACCGTAAAGTTTTGCAAGCGTTTCGCAAAACCTGCTTTCTCCGCCAAGATAGTTGATGAGTATATCGATTTTATAATCATAGTTTTCCCTATACTCTTTCATAACATTGCCGACAGCTTTGCCGAAAAGCACTTGCTTTTCATCGTCGTCGACTATTGAAAACGACGGCTGAATTCCAAGATACTCAAAGTTGTTTTTTATTATCGTCGAGCACAAGGAGTGCATAGTAGATATATCTGCAAGCGGCGCGTCTTCTATTTGCTCGCGCAAATACTCTTTGTCTTGACTTTCCGCCAGTCTTTTTGCAAGCCTAGATCCGATTTTGCTCTTTAGTTCGCTTGCCACGGATTCATTGAACGTAACCATAATTATCCTTCTCAAAGGAGTTTTGCCATTGCCGTTCTCTCCGGTGATAAGTCTGACAACTCTCTCAAGCATAACCGCAGTCTTACCGCTTCCCGCAGAAGCCGAAACAAGAGTATTTAAGTCGACGCTGTTGATTACGTCAAGTTGTTCTTTTGTCCAATTGATAGCGCCCATACTCATTTTTCCTCCTTTGGCAAACTTATACCGTCTTTACACTGACTTGTCTCTTGAGATTCTTCTCCAATAAGACTTTCAAATTCTTCCTGCGAGATGTCTTTTACGTCTCTTACATAAACCTTTGCGCGAGCGCACAAATCCTTATAATCGCAATACTTGCAAGGCGTCGGCTGCTCCTCTCCATTGATATTCAGAGGCGACTTTGCGATATATCCATTCTCTATTTCGTGTGCCGCCTTGCTTGTCAATTTCATTACATAATCGCAAGCGTCGTCAAAACTTTTGCCCGACATCGCGTGACCGAGTTGCGCTTGCGAAGAATATAAAACTTCGCCGTCCTTATTTGTTTTGCTTTTGATAGGATAAACCCCGCTGGTGAAATCGGCGTTTTGCGCAAAACCTCTGTCAAGATCAGAGACGTCGTCTATATTAACAAAACCGCGATACATAAATCTTTTTGCCTCGTTGTCTTTTTTTACAAATCTATTGTTCATAAGCAGATAAAATACGCCTTGCGGGGTAATATTTCCGCTGGCTCGTAACGCGTTGAGATATACAAAAAGTTGGATTCTATCGCCGTAAAATATATTTGCAGGGTCAAAATGAATATTGCTTTTTGACTTATAATCGACGATAATAGCCTTGTCGCCATATTTATCTATTCTGTCTATTACGCCGTCAAAACTCAACTTGCGAACACCGTTGGAAATCTCCATTCCCGACATTATCGCATCGCGTCGCTGTCCAAACGCCGCTTCGAGTTTGTGCGGACGGAACTTGGTGACTTGCATATTAGACACTAGATTCTTGACGACGTAAACTGCTTGATTTATCAATTGCTGAAGTGTGAGCGCGTTTTTCTTACTGTCAATCAAAAAGGCATAATCTTTGTTATTCTCCACTGCGCTTAAGAATAACTTAGGTACTATGCTTTGAATTTCCTTTTCGCTCTTATCCGCGCAATTCTCAATGGAAAAATACTTTTCCATAACTGCGTGAAGCAAAATACCGGTGTCCTTGACTTCAAGCCCAGCAATCTTTTTGCGCTGAAGTTGGAGCACGTTTTCGTTGAAATGTAAAAACGGACATTTGAAATATTTTTCAAACTGCGATACGGAAGTATGCGAGCCGTTGAACATCGCGTCCCCTACTCCGTCAAGTTTGACTTCGTCCGCCCTCTCGCCTATAAGAAAGTCAACATAACTCTGCCCATATCTTCGACAGCAGAGCGTATACATAATATTTAAGATATCTTCCAGAGTATCGCTGATGTCGACGGCATTTATCTTTGCAAGGTTTTGCAAAGATAAAAACTCTTGTAAAATATTATCTTGAGAAGACACGTAGTCAATAAACGATTCTCTATCCCAACTGCCGTCCGGAGCATACTCCCCGATCGGCGTTATTTCCAAAAGATCTTGTAGATATCCCACGGTAGAACTTGGAGTAAGTTCTTCGCCGTTTGCCGACGCAGCGGGATAACTGATTACCAACTTTTTTCTTGCTCTTGTCAACAGCATAAGCGTAGACAATCGTTCTTTGCTATTGCGACGTCTGCAATCGGGTTCGACGTTGATATTCATTTTACTCCAAGCGTAATATTCTCTCTCCGACACAATTCCGGTATCGCTATGCTCAGGCGGAAACTTGCCCGCAACGGCGCCTATGACGAACATATAATCTATATCGGAGTATCTGTTCTGGCTCGTCTCGCCTATAAAAACACAATCGCTGTATAGCGGTATGTCGGACATTTCGACAGATTCTATTGCCGTCATAATAATGCCGTAGAATTCTTCCCAATCGGCTATATTGCCTCCAAGCATACTTTCGCATTTGTCAAAAATCGAATTGAGTTTGTCTTCTGACTGCAACGTGATTCCTGCCAATGTCCCAAATCCGTTTTGCTCCTGCCACTTGGCAAGATTTGCCGCCAAAGACGGCGCTTTCGCGTTCTGCAAAAAATTCTTAACTGCCGCGATATGTTCTCTTATATACTTCCCGCCCAAATTAAGAGGCGTAAGCAACTGCACAACTTTTTCTCTTACGCTTTCGGCAATTTCTCTGCAATCTTCGTCACCAATGGTGAAAGGAGATAGAAATCTGGTAAACTCAATGCCGTGTTTACAACAGTAGTTGTCAAAAATACAAACCTCGTCAAAATCAAGTCCGAGTATGGGCTGTTTGGCAAATTCCAAAACGCTTGATTGCGAAAACTTTTCACCTGCCGCCCTGATAGCCGATGTGACCAACTTAGTCAATGCCTGAGAGGAAAGTTGCTGTTTTATATCCGCATAAAATGGTATGTCAAAAGCCTTGAACACGCTGTTGATATACGGAGCGTAAGTTGCAAAATCACAGCATACTATCGCCATATCCCTATACCTTGCGTCCTGCCGTCTGACGAGATAATTGACCTGTCTTGCCAAGGACTTGACCTCGTCTTGAATATTCTTGCACGCAAGTATCTGCGTTCTGCCGTCTTTCGTTCCGTCAACCTTGCCGTATGAGTAAAGTCCTTTGAATATAATTTCGGCGTCGCCAGTAAGTTTCTCGCGAGCGTAAGAAATATCCATCGTTACGCCGACTTCGCTTGCCAAAGAAAAAAGCCGCCTTTTGACGTCCGTCGGAAAGACTTGCGAATTCTCTCCGTCACTGTCGACAAGACAAATATGCGTATTAAGCGCATTGACCATAATGGCTTTGATTATATCGTACTCAATATTGGAAAACGACGTAAAATCGGATATATACACTTCATAATCGTTGAGCGCTCCCTTGTAAATCAAATCGCAAAGCGCTTGAAGTTTGCTCGTGCCGTCGGAATAATCCTCCTGAATATACTTAACGTAATCGTGATAGATTCTGACAATATCTTTGGTCTTGTTGGCAATACGTTTGGGAAGTCCGTCCACGGCGCTTTGCATACGCTCTACGGATATATTACTGTTGCGTATCTGCGAGATTACCGCATAAATATCATTGGCAAAATCCGCGCTTCTGCCCATCTTGCCAAAGCAAAGCAATTCGTCCTTGCTCTCTTCTATTACCTTACGCAACAACATTATCTCCGACTGCTTGTCCAAAAGTCTTTTCTTGTTTTGCAACAGTTTGTTGGCAAGCCGCGGAAAAGACGACACTTCAATATCAAAAGTTCCTTTTATATTCAAATGCTCGAGAGTGGTTTTTTGATAAGAAAGAGAAAATCTGTCGGGTACGAAAAGTATATGTTTTTTGCCCACTCCCAATTTACTTTTGAGTTTGTCAAGTATTGGATTTGAGTTGAGAGTGTTTGTCAAAATCAATTCTATCATATAT
>WSNH01000036.1 GCA_013316135.1 Clostridia bacterium | reverse complement strand
GCCACTTGATTGCCTCGCCCTTGTTGATACCCTTTGTAATAGCCTCTACGACAAGTTGATGAGAGCGCATTATTGCAAGATGAGGGAATTTTTCTCTGCCGTCTTTTACCAACGTCTTGCAATGCTCGTCGTCGGCAAGCACAACCACCTTGACCGGCAATGACTTGCTTTCGCGTACAAAGTCTGACAATAACTTGTGAGTCACATTGTAGCCTATTGCGCAAATGCCTACGAATACTCCGACCGATTCATTGTATTCTTGACAATGACAGGTATCGTCAATATATACGAGAGGCGTGTAGTCTTTTCCCAATGACTCGATATATTCCAATATGGCTATAGTATCGTCTTTGTCAAAAAACTTCCCAAAAATCTGCTTTTTGCTTTTGATATCAAATATGCCGCCGCCTTGATAAACGATGACGTCGCCGTCCAACTCGAGTTCTTGAAGTTTTGGATAAATTGCAGAGAAAAGCCTGCCCGTCGATACTACAAACTTTCCGCCTGCTTGCGTAAATTCTTTGATTGCTCTTTTGTTGACTTGCGATATCGTGTGGTCTTCTCTGTATAGTGTTCCGTCAAAATCGCAAAATATTGCTTTGTATCTCATAACTCTATAATATTACATTTTTGAAAAAAAGTAAATTGATTTAATAATTTATAATTTAATATATAGAATTTAAGGACGTTAAATCAATGTATACGCCGTCCTCCCCTTTGGGTAAAAAGAGGCGGATATACGCATTCGATTATTCTACGTGAAAGTGAGCGTATATATTCTCCGCGGAGCGCCTATCTATCCCCTTTACGAGCAACAAGTCTTCAACTGTCGCATTGCGAATATTCTCTATATTCTTAAAGGCGTCAAATAGCGCTTTGACGCGTTTTTCGCCAACGCCTTCGATTGCAAGCAGTTTGCTATGCGTCTGACGTTTTTGCCTAAGCGATCTGTGAAAAGTGATGGCAAATCGGTGAGCCTCGTCTCTGATGCGTTGCAATACCTTGAGAGCATAACTGTTGCGAGGTAAGATTATCGGCGCGCTTTGGTGAGGCACAAATACCTCTTCTTCTCTTTTTGCAAGACCTATCACCGCAATGTCGTCCGCTCCTTTGTCGCGCAAAATCTCTACTACGCTGCTGAGTTGTCCCTTTCCTCCGTCTATGACAAGCAAGTCGGGTCGGGTCCCGAAACTTTCGTCTTGGCTCTTGACAAGTTCGTCTATTCGCCTCGTCAATGCTTCTTGAAGTCCTGCAAAATCGTCGTTACCAAGCGCGTATTTCATCTTGAATTTGCGATAATGCGCCTTGTTGGGAGCGCCGTTGGTAAATACCACCATAGAAGCGACTTTGTCGGTACCCTGAACGTGCGATATGTCGTAACATTCCATTCTGATAGGCATCTTTGGCAATTTGAGATACTCTTGAAGTTGAATGATTGCGCCGACGGTCATATTATCCTCGCGTTCTTTTATGGACAGCGACTTTTCCAGATAATCGCTTGCGTTATTTAACGCCATATCCGCCAACTGCCGTCTTACGCCTTGGTGCGGTAAAATAATATTTACTTTGCTTCCCTTTTTCTGCGTGAGATACTCGCCAAGCAATTCGCACTCGTCGATTTGCGACGCAATGACAATTTCATTGGCAATATAGTTGACTTTGTCATAATACGCAAGAATAAAGTTTGACAAGACCACATCGTCGCTCGGAGAAAGATCGCTTACGACTTGCTTGTCTCCGCCGACTAGTTTTCCGCCGCGTACGAAAAGCACGCTGACGACGGTGTTGAGTCCATTGGAGGCTATGGCAAATATATCAATATCAAAATCCTTTGGCAGCGCCGTAACTTGACGGCGCACTAGTTTGTCTAATATCTCCAACTTCCTGCGGTAAAATATCGCAAGTTCAAAATCCTCATTTTCGGCGGCGTCGTTCATCTTTTGTTGCAACAGATGCGAGATCTTCTTGTCGTTGCCCGACAAAAAAGATATTACTTCTTCTATCTGTTTTGCATACTGCTCCTTATCGCACCGTCCGTCGCAAGGCGCTAAACAACGCTTGATATGATAGTTGAGACAAGGTCTGTGATTTTTTGGCAAACGCGAAAAGTCGTGATTGCAAGAACGCAGACAAAAAGCGCTTTCGACAAGTTGGAGGATATCTTTGCTTGTTATGCCCTGCATATAAGGTCCAAAATATTTTGCGCCGTCATTCTTGAGTTTGCGTACGACTTCAACTTTGGGGAAATCCTGCTTGACATTGATTTTGACAAAAGGATAAGACTTGTCGTCTTTGAGAAGAATGTTGTAAGGCGGCTTATGCTTTTTGATAAGATTGTTTTCAAGCACAAGCGCTTCGATTTCGTTTGCGGTAATAATATACTCAAAATCAGCTATACGCGCAACAAGTCGCATAGTCTTTTCCGTCTTATTGGCAGTGCCCGAAAAATATTGATTTACTCTGTTCTTAAGATTTCGCGCCTTGCCTACGTACAAAATCTGATTGCTGTCAGACTTCATAATATATACGCCGCTTTGCGTCGGCAAATCTTTGAGTTTTTGTCTTATCTTATCCATAGCAATATTATATCACTAATAAAGCAACGTGACAATAAAAAATTCAATCCTTTAATTGGATGGGCAAGCGTTTTCGATACCTATCGTCAACGTGCGTTCGACGTTTTCGTTGACGATGCGGTAAAAAACTATTTTGCCGTATCTTCGACACCCTACGATTTTGTTGTCGCGAAGTAATTTGAGTTGGTGCGATATAGTCGTCTGATTAAGTCCGAGAATATAACTCAAATCCCCCACGCAAAGTTCCATACTGCACAGCGCGCAAAGTATCTTAAGTCGCGTGCTGTCGGAAAAAATATAAAAATAATCTGCAGAATTGCGTAAAATTCCATTGGGCGGAAGACAGTCTCTTACAAATTTTTCTTGCTGCTCGCTGACGGTAAGACAAATCATACTATGCTCCTTATGATTTAAAAATTTGAGACACTTCGACTACGCTTTGTTGAGCCAGAAGCGACGTTAAAATAATTATAAAATATTCACACATTTGATTTTTAAGACATATTGTAGATTGATAAGGCTTTTTGACAAATAGGAGGTAATATGAATAATAATTGTACAAGTCTTTTGCTTTTGGTAGCTCTTTTAAGTTACAACAATTCTTGCGGATGCAATAACAATTGCAACTGTAACAACGACTGCGGATGTAATAATTGCGGTTGCAACAACAATTGCAACTGCAACAACGGTTTGTTTGGCAACAACGCAGGTATGCTCTGTTTGCTGTTGGCTTTCTTGTCTAGCGCAAATTGTCCGCTGACAACAACGGTATGACAAAAGCGAGAGAAAACTCTCGCTTTTTAATTTTTGTTGAGATTTCTAGACTTCGCTCGAAATAATATCAATATTATTTTTTACTCTTGAGAGAGCGTTGCTCTCTCAATAAATCTTGATATCGCTCTATCTGATCGTCTCTCAAGTCCACCATCTTCTTCGCCGTCTCAAAGGCTTGCTTGTCACTTACTATTACTTCCGTCTCCTTCACTTTCACCTTCGTGCCGTCTCCCGTTGCGTCTCGCCTGATGTCTTTCATATACTCGTCTTCCATCTTGAGCAGCGCTACCGTCGTGTCTTTCTTTATTGTAAGTTTGATTAGCGGATTTGTAGCTGTATGTCCGTATACTACGAAGTACGTCGACTTCTTCTCTTTGCACTTATACTTCGTCAGAGCGTAGTCTCTCAATCCGTCGAAGTATTTCTTTTGCTCTTTGCTAAGCAATGCGTATGCCTCGTCCAAAGTGAGTCTAGGCGCTTTCTCCACCTTCGGCTTTGCGGGTGCGGTCACTTTGACTTGTTTCTCCACTACTTTCTCTACGACTTTTTCTACAGGTACTTCTTTGACAACTTCCTTTTCGACGATTTTCTCAACCTCTACAGGAACTTCTACCTTGACTTCTTTCTCGACAATCTTTTCGACCTCGACAGGCACTTCGACTATTTTCTCTACTGGTACCTCAACGACCTTCTCAACTATCTTTTCGACGGGGACTTCTTTTTCGATGATTTGCGCTTGAGGTTGAGAAACTGACAATTCAAGAATCTTCTCCATAAGCAATTCTTGATTTTTCAACATTTGCTTAATGGTTTCGTCGTTTGCATTACTTGCCACAACTTCTTTCTCAACGACTTTCTCGATTGGCTGTTGCTCGGCAAGTTTTTGCATCAATTGTTCGTTTTGCTCAATAAGTTTGTTGACAAGTGCGTCATTTGTAGACGCCTGTTGCGGCAGCATCTGTTGCATACCCGGCAACAATGCAGTGACGGTCTCGGATATAATTCCCTTTATATCTTCTGCGCCAATGCCTTGCTGTACAAATCCAAATCCGCCCTGCGACGTTCCTCCTTGTCCCATATTGTTGCCTGCGCCTGCGTTTCCGCCCATCATACGCATAAACATCATCTGCATATCTTCATCACGGCGTCTTGCTTCTTCGTCTCGACGCATATATTCTTCTTGGCGCTTTCTCTCCTCTATATCAGCCTTATTACGCTCGTACTCGTCTCTCAACTCCTCGGCGTATATCAACGTCTTGTTGTACTTGCTCTTGGCTATTATCATAAATACGATACTCAATACAGCCAAGCATATCAATACAATGGCTATTGCCGTCCAACCTGCCGTTGCCACTCCCAAGAACGCTCCTGCATAATACGTCTTGTATTTGCTCTCCGCCATTTTCCTATTCTGCTTGCTCTTGGAAAGATATCCTATTCCCTTACTTGCAAATATCAGTATCAGTATTATAGATACAATGCTTGTTATGATCTGCCATAGCGGCATCTCTTTGAGTTTGGCTAGTATCTCGTCAAACGAACTTCCACCGGGATTGTTGCCGCTCGGATTATTGTCGGGAACGGTAGGTATTTCGTCGGGCGCATATCCGTTTTCGTCGACTATCTTAAACACGCATACTCCGCCCGAACGAATAATATACTTCTCTCTGTCCAAAAGCGTCGCTGTCACTCTGTATGTTCCCAATTCTTTGTGAGTGTTGTAACCGTCGCTGAATTTAAGTATACTTGAGATTTCACTGCTCGAAAGCGTATTTCCGTTGCTGTCTTTTACCGTATATGTCGGATAATGCACTTTGCCGTCCTGCAAAAACTCCGTCTCGCCCCATTCTATCGTCAGGACAGTCATCCCCTTTTTTGTTACGACAAATTCCCATTCTTTGCTGACTTCATCTATGTCGTAGTTCTTCGCCAAGTCTCCGCTCAACGATACGACTATCTTATAAGAGCCCAACTCCGTCGCCATACCTGCGGTAATCTCATTGCCGTCTTCGTCGTATATTCTATAAGTAAACGCGCTGTCTAAATCGACTGTCACGCCCTCTGCCAAACCGTCGGCTATGCTTTCTATCTTGGGCGCGTATCCGCTTGTTCCGTCGCTCTCAAACAGCCAATTGTCCCAATCGAGCACCAACTGCGCTTTGTCGATAGACCACTGTATGCGCTTGCTTGCGCTGCCTGCGCTGCCGTCCGCCCATACGCAGTTGTTGGGTTCTTTTAGTCTCAATGTTACATAATATCTGCTGTTTACATCTGTTTCCTTATCGCCTGATACCACAGTATAGAGCAAGTCGCTGTATCCGTCCAAATATTCCAATACGCTTTGCTCTTTTCCACTGTAAGTCATTCCGCCTTTGAAAGTCGGCACGTCCAAACTTGCCGTCGTTATCTCGAAAATACACTCCTCGCCCTCTACAATTTCATAGTTGCTAGGCAATTTGACTGTTACTTTATAACCATTCCCGACATTCTTTGCGTTGACGTCGCCCTCATATTCCGGAGTTACCAATACTTCGCTTCCGCCGTCGGCATAATATACTTTTGCCGTGGGATGATTTCCTTCCTCGCCGTTGTATTGCAGGGAATCCGCAGACCACTCTATTTTGACCTGCGTAAGCATTCTTATCTTTAACGTAAGTTCTTTTGTCCTAATTATATAATCGCTTGCCGTGTCAAATTCCACAGTGACGGTGTAGTCGCCCACACCGATTACGTCTTCTGCATTTATGTCGCGACCGTTCAACGAATATTTGTAATTTATATCGTTGAGAATGCCTTGCAGGTCGGTCGGATATTCTGCCTTGGATATGTCTCTTACGTTTCTGACAACACCCTCTTCGTACTTAAATTCCAAATCTCCGAAATTAAGCGTCGCCGCTCTGTCCGTTACGTCAATGGGCATTACCTTGATTTTTGCCGTACCCGCAACTCTCTTACCGTTGAACGTAAATCCCACTTCTATCTCGTATAATCCGTCGCCGTCTTCTATCACGTGCAATACGCTTCCCGACATCGACAAATATTTTATGTCGTCTTTATAATCATTCCATTTCAGTGGCACTTCTCTTGACACTTCTTTGCCGTCTTTAACGCCTTTGTATACTGCGACTATCGACAAATCTCCGTCGGCTATCGCATCCAATGCGTAAAATGTCTTGTTGGGATTGGGCGTGACAATAATATCGGTGAGGTCGTTGGGCGCGATATACTCTGCCTTTAGCGTCAACTGTCCCATAACTCTGTCAGGCTCTTTTCCGTCCTCCGGCTTAAAACGCCAAGCCCTGTTGATAGGCTTGTTATTTTCATCAACAGTGTCAAAATACCAGCCTACAAACAACTCTCCTTCCGGCGGCGTCGGCTCTGTCTGTGGCAATATATACTGTCCGTAGGAATATTCTTCAGTCCATATGCTTCCGTCATTATTATTGGGATTGAACGTAACCGTATACTTTACGATTTCCATCTCAACGTCAATTCGCACTTCTTCCGTCACGTTTGACAAACTCTCCGAAAACAAAGGTAAATTGCTACTGTCGCTTGTGATAGGCGCGTATGCCTTGTTGTCATTCCCCTCTTCGTGCACCCTTAAATACGGCGCATATGACGAATTTAACAAACTATCCACAATGCTTTGTTCCCACTTGTTGTTCATTGCGTCTAAGTACGCCTCTTTAAAATATGCTATTAAAGTGCTAGCCCCCAAATTCTGATTGTACTGTATCTCGTGTTCCAAAGTGTCGTGCAATTTGGGTATATCAAAGAAAATCTTAAGTATTTCAGCCTCAAAAGTAATAGAAAATCTGTATTGACTTTCATAATTTTCTTTGTCCGCAGGCTCAACTAATATATCTATGCTGTTCGTACCTTTTACTATAGTGTAGATATCGTTGCTCCAACTGTGTTTGTCCTGTTCTACAGTCTTGCCCGCTTTGTTTTTAAGCGTAACGTCAAAGTTTACAAGCCCCACGCTTTTACCGTAATAAGGTATCGTCTCGCTGTCTATTGCAAAGCCTTCTATACTCATATTAGCCTGTTTGGCTTTCTCAATCGTCACCGTCTGACTGCTGTCGCTCATTGCGGTATAAGACCAAAGCGGCTCTCTGCCGTCTCTTATCTCAAACTCATATTTATATGTTCCGCTTTCAGGTGCGTTCTTAAGTATCAATTTTCCCATCGTATTCGTCGCTTTGTCTGTGCTTCCCTGCTTCCACCTATACGTTATCTTAGGATTGTTGCCGAGCGCCGCTCCGCTGTTTACTACGCTTGCTGTCAAAGTTATGCTGTCGCCGTTGCCATACTCTATTGAAGACTTATCCGCCGCCAAACTGTCCGTAATATACGTATCCGCATATCCGTCGGGCAGTCCCCACACCGCATAAAACGTCACGTCGCCAAATACTCCGGTAGGCAAAACCTTAAAAGGCTCTGCCTTGTACATATCTTCTATATTGTCCGTCTTCTTAATCCAACCCAAGAATTTGTGATTGCTTGCTTCACTCGGCGTAGGCAAAACATCGCCTTTCATATAGTCGTCAACGGAAATCACTCCGCTTGAATTACTTATATCCTCTTCGTTGCCTTCATTCAGCAAATTCTTAAAAGTCACAGTCGCAACTAAAAAATTACGTACCGGAGAATTATCAGGAGCAAAGTCTCCGTCTATTTTTTCCGGATTCCATATCTGTGACAGTAATCCTGTACCTATATTATTTTTTGCGGCATTTAATAAAAGCGCACGATTAGCATATTCATTAGGCTGTCCCGAAAAATTGCTCAGCCCATCCGAAGAACCAGAATATTGCGTCGTATAAGATGACGAACTTTTAACATTGTTTACATTATTTATAATTCTGTTAGACGCAATCTTAACATTTCCGCTTACTGCCCTCATAGAAAGTTTAGGAGTACCGTCAAGTCCATTAACTCCATCGACGTAACAGTTTTTAAGCGAAATCATTGACGTCCCGCTTCCTACTAGTGCCCCGCTATAATTTTTTCCGTTTGAATTATTGCTATCTACAAATCCTATAATATTTTCAAATAACGTTTCTGAACGAGCCCAACCTAAAGCGGCAATGTGGTCATAGAGCGCTCCCGTTACATTTGATTTTAAATTATATACGCTATCAAAAACTTTTGTATTTGCCGTATCGTCTGAATCTCCTAAAATTCCACCGCCGAAAGCAACTTTATTTGAAACAACACTTGTTAATTCTGTTTTAGAAGAACATCTATACACTAGTATCGCCCCCGCGTGATGCCAACCAACTATTCCACCTTTAACTGTAGTATTTGCGCCGTATGAAGTCTCATTTATAATTGTTCCTTCAATATGGCAATTTAAGATATCCACATTTCCTTTAGCAGTTCCAATCAAGCAACCAACAAACGTTGAATATGCTTTTTTATAAGTATTTGCTAACGGAGCATTTTTCAAATTACAGTTTTCTAATATTAAGTCTGAAAATGTAGCGCCATCTGTCGAACAAAATACACCAAATCCGTCATAAGTGATTGCGCCCGTAATATTTACATATTGATTAGTCGTATCATCCCAATATTGCCAAGTGTCAATGGCTATGTTTTTAAGAGAATTTCCCAAACCATAAAATGTACCGTTGAATTTTGACACAACTCTAAATGGCGTAATCGAAGAAAAATCTAAATCTTTTCCCAACACATAATATTGCCCATTGCCATGAGTACCATCTTTAGATATCTTTTTTACAAAAATTTCCCATTCATCGGTTGAGTTTATCACATAAGGATTTTCTTGCATACCCAAAGGCTGCGATGTATCCACTACAATCGTTTTAGTATCATAACTTTCGGTTCCAGCTCTAAAATCATCAACCTTATTTCTGTCTGTAAAAATGTATTTGACTCCGTCCGCAAAATGACTTAATTCGCCGGGAGTTGATATCGTGGGTCTGCTCAATGAAGTAGTTAAATTATTAGTATTTTCTTTTGAGTATACTTTTATATTTGTAAAATCGCCTAATATAACAAATGAACACGATAATACCATTACTGTAACAAGCACTATCGTCAATATTCCAAAAGTCTTATTATAATTTTTTTTATCATTTGATACTTTCATAGTACTTCCTCTCTTAAGCGCAATTTATCATATTGTTATTTCTCGACATTACTCTAAATGACATATACTCCACCTCGTTCCGGTCGAAATGATGTAAAGCCTCGATGACATATTGTCTTTGTCTTTCCGACTATTCCTCACTTTAAATTATACTTTTCACTTGTCTGCTTGGCAGTGCTTATAGAATATTCTATACCCGAGGTTCTTCTATACCAAAATTTGTATATTTTTTATATCTTTTACAAACTTTGATTTATAGACGAAATTCCAAAAAAGGTATACTTTTACTGACCTAAAAATATTACAAATTATTTATGCGCGAAGTATAATGTAATTGAAAAATTATGCCTTTTCACAGGC
>WSNH01000035.1 GCA_013316135.1 Clostridia bacterium | reverse complement strand
GTATTTGCTAAACATTGATTACATTATTATTTCATCTATGCTTTGTCCGGCAGGTATCATAGGCAAAACCTTTTCATCCCTGTCAATGACAGCCTCGATTATGCAAGGCTTGCCCGACTTGTAAGCGTCGCTTAAAGCAACTTTCAACTCCTCAAGAGTAGTCGCTCTATAGCCCTTGCCACCGAACGCCTCTGCAAGTTTAACGTAGTCCGTCGCTCTGTCAAGCGTAGTCTGCGAATATCTCTTGCCGTAGAATTGCGTCTGCCATTGTCTTACCATACCCAACACGTTGTTGTTGATAACTATGCTGACAATAGGCAAACCGTAACTTACGCTCGTGCAAAGTTCGTTGAGATTCATATGGAATGAGCCGTCGCCGGTGACGTGCGCAACCTTTCTGCTTGGGAATGCCGTCTGCGCTCCTATAGACGCGCCGTAGCCGTAGCCCATTGTACCAAGTCCGCCAGAAGTGAGAAAACTTCTGCTCTTAGTACGCTTGGAATATTGAGCCGCCCACATCTGGTGCTGACCTACGTCTGTAACGATAATTCCGTCCTCGCCTATCTCGTCGGAAATTGCTTGAATAATTTGGTGAGGTCTCAATACCCCATCTTTGTCCTTGGGCTGATAGTCATATTTTTTCCACTCAACTATTTGAGCAAGCCACTCGTCGTGATTTGCCTTTTTGACAAGAGGTAAAAGAGCCGTCAAAACTTCTTTTACGTCGCCTATTACGCTCATATCGCTTGCGACGTTTTTGTTGATTTCCGCAGCGTCAATATCTATGTGAATGACTTTTGCCTCACGGATAAACTTCTCTTTTGCGGTTGCAACTCTGTCTGAAAATCTTGTGCCTATCGCAATTACGAGGTCGCTGCCTGCGATAGTTCTGCCCGCTGACATTGAGCCGTGCATACCAATAAGTCCGAGATTGAGTTTCTCTCCCCAACCCAATACGCCTGCTGCCATAAGCGTGTGCGTAGCGGGTATCTGCGCCTTTTGCATAAGTTCTAAAAGTTCTTTTTCGCCTTGAGAGATAAGCACGCCGCCGCCAAAAAGTATCGCGGGACGCTTTGCATTATTTATAAGTTCTGCCGCCTGCTTAATGACGCTTGCGTCAGCCTTGACGTATTCGTCGGCTTGAGCCTTTGGCATTGGAGAAAACTCGCATATATTGGAAGTGACGTCCTTGGGAATATCTACGAGGACAGGTCCCGGTCTTCCGCTTTGCGCAATTCTAAAGGCTTCTCTTATGACGTCGTGAAGTTCTTCTACGTTGCGTACTACGAAGTTATGTTTGGTGATAGGCATAGTTATGCCCGCTATGTATACTTCTTGGAAAGAATCAAGTCCGATAAGAGACGTGCCTACGTTGCCAGTGATTGCAACCATTGGTACGCTGTCCATAAAAGCCGTAGCGATACCGGTGATAAGATTAGTTGCTCCCGGTCCCGACGTAGCAAGAACAACGCCTACTTTTCCCGTCGCTCTGGCATATCCGTCCGCGGCGTGCGAAGCGCCTTGCTCGTGAGCCGTCAATACGTGCTTGAGTTTGTCCTGATAAGCATATAATGCATCGTAAATATTAAGGACGGAACCGCCCGGATAACCGAAAATGGTGTCAACGCCCTGCTCTAATAATGACTCTATTAAGATTTGTGAACCGTTTAACTTCATAATCACTCCATTGTGTACGCTATTCAATAACTTATATTATAATATTTTAGCCGAATTGTCAAGCATTTGTTATATTGCCATTAGGCAAAGTTACGGATTGAGATTTCTCCATCTAGGTCAAAATGACATATCCTTTTATCTCAAATCCACGCGCGAGCGCGGAGTTTAGCAAGTTCGGCAAAAAAAGAGATAAGCGAAGAATTACATAGCGGATCTTTTGTCAAGACTGTCTTTGGCGAGCGTCGCAGTACTTGCCGTACGTCGGCGTAAGCCGATGACTGTATTGGCGGAAAAGACGCATTTTGGGTTTGCCCAGTCTCTAATCACTCAAGCCCCATTAACTCCAAATAAATATTAGCGTAATCAGTACGCCCTTTTTTGATACACTCAATTGCGCCCGACGGATGTCTATCTAGTACGCCGGTGATGAGGTACGGTATATCGTAGCCCCATACAACTCCGCTCTTTTTGAGTTGGAGCATCTCTTCTTCGATAAACTTGAGAATTGGATGCAACTTGTATTTTGGATTCTTCAAAAAGCCTATCAACAACTCAAGCGGACAATTGCCTGCGCCTCTGCCAAGAGAATTGACTGTTGCGTCGAGATAGTTCACTCCGCAAGCCACGGCGTCAATGGTGTTGGCAAAAGCAAGCTGTTGATTATTGTGCGCGTGTATACCCACAAACTTGTTATACTTTGCTCCCATATTGAGATACTTATCGGCAAGTTTTCTCGTCTGCTCCGGATAGAGCGAGCCGTAACTGTCAACAAGATATACTCCGTCAGCCGAAGAATTGCCAATAAGATCCAACGCCTCTTGAAGATCGCTTTCGTTGGCGTGAGATATTGCCATAATATTTACGGCAGTTTCGTAGCCTTTCTTGGAGCAATTTTCCACCATTTCCAAAGCGGCGGGAATAGTGTTGATATAACTTGCTACTCTCACCATATCAATTACGCTTTCGTCCTTTGGAATAATATCCCTGTCGATATTTGTTCTGCCTACGTCTGCCATAACAGAAATCTTGAGATCGGTATCATTGTTGCCGACAATATCCCTCAAATCCTTTTCGTCGCAGAATTTCCATTTGCCGAATTTATTCTTGTCGAATATCTCGCTCGAAGCCTTATAGCCAAACTCCATATAGTCAATGCCCGCTTGAATATTCATCTGATACAACTTCTTGACAAAATCGTCTTCAAAATAGAAATTGTTGACAAGCCCTCCGTCTCTCAGCGTGGCGTCGATAACTTTGATTTGCGGACTGAAAGATAATAGCGTTCTCTTTCCCATAAATGGCTCCTTTGTTTATAATTATATAATTTCTATATATTTTAGCATATTTTTTAAGATAATGCAATATAAATTTATATTAAATAATTTTATAATTTATCCTGAACTAAAATACGCATATCGTGTTTGATACGCGTATTATAATACAATCGAATATATGCCACGCAGTGGCAATATAACTTGACTCCCCAACTACTTATCCTGCCTTATCTTGTCTGTGTTTGTCTCTATTTTATCTTCGCCGTATTTAGGATTGGGCGCTTTGCCTTTTCTTGCCATAACTTCTTGGAAGACGTCCTGTATGGTAATTCCGCTTGCTTCCGCCAATACAAGAGCGTGATATAGCAAGTCAGACAACTCGCCTATAAGTTCGCCTTTTTTGCCTGCTACGGCGGCAATTACCGTCTCAGTTGCTTCTTCGCCTACCTTCTTGCCAATCTTCTCTATACCTTTGTCAAAAAGATAATTGGTATAAGAGCCTTCGACCGGATTTTTTTTGCGTTGTCTTATAGTCTCAACGTCTTCAAAGACCACTTTGTAATCGGGAACAAATTCAAACTCTTTCAATTCTCGGTAAAAACAACTTCTGTTGCCGGTATGACACGCCGCCCCCATCTGCTCTATAAGCAAAAGCAGACAATCGCAGTCGCAATCATACAGTATCTTCTTGACCTTTTGAAGATGTCCGGACGTCTCGCCCTTTTTCCACAGACACCGTCTGGAACGGCTGTAATAATATGCATAACCGCTCTCCAAGGTCTTGTCTATTGCCTCTTGATTCATATACGCTTGCATAAGCACTTCACCGGTGTATACGTCTTGCGCAATCGCGCATATAAGTCCGTCGCCGTTGAATTTAAATTTGATTTCTTCCATATTCTCTCCTTATTATGTTTGAGATTTCTCCATTACGCTTGGCTAAAGCCGAAATGATATATACGCTACATTCTTACCGGAATACCGTTGCTATTGAGATATTGCTTGAGCGTCTTTATCTCCAATTCTTTGAAATGGAAAAGTGACGCCGCCAACGCAGCGTCTGCGCCTACGCTGTCGTCAAGAACTTCTTTGAAGTGGCTCATCTTTCCAGCTCCGCCGCTTGCAATGACAGGTATATTAACAGCCTGACACACTCGCCTTGTCAAATCAAGGTCATACCCCGCCTTCGTTCCGTCGCCGTCCATTGAAGTCAACAGTATCTCGCCTGCGCCGTTTTTTTCGGCTTGAATCGCCCACTCGATTGCGTCTATATCAGTGTTTATTCTTCCGCCGTTGAGATATACGTCAAATGAGCCTTTGCCGTTGCGCTTTGCGTCTATGGCTACTACCACGCACTGTCTGCCGAATTTAAGCGCAGCGTCCGTAATGAGATTGGGATTACGCACTGCCGAAGAGTTGATACTTATCTTGTCCGCGCCAAGATTTAGCAGCGCGCGAAAATGATCCACGGTAGAAATGCCGCCGCCTACAGTCAACGGTATAAACACCTGTTCTGCCGCTCTTGCGATTACGTCATACAGCGTATCTCTGCCCTCGTGCGTGGCAGTGATATCCAAAAAGACGATTTCGTCTGCGCGCATTGCATTATAAGCCTTGGCTACCTCTACCGGATCGCCCGCGTCTATTAAATTGATAAAATTCACTCCCTTGACTACTCTGCCCTTGTTGATGTCAAGACAGGGAATAATTCTCTTGTTTAACACTTATACCTCTTACTGTTTTACTCTTTTGAAATCTCAAGAGCTTGCTTTAAATCTATAGCGTTCGTATATATACTTCTGCCAAGTATCGCTCCGTATATATCCCTATCCTTGACGGCTCTGACGTCGTCTAGCGTAGCCATACCTCCGCTTGCAATTATATTCATACCGCTTTGAGCGGACAATTTTGCAGTAGCTTCTACGTTGACGCCGCATAGCGCGCCGTCTCTGTTGATATCCGTATATATCACTGTGTCTGCGCCTCTGCTCTTCATATCCAAAGCAACTTCAAGCGGACTGAGCAGGCTCTTCTCGACCCAACCTTTGATAGCCACCCGACCGTCTTTTGCATCAATACCGCAAGCAATCTTGTTGCCGTATTTTGCGCAAGCCTTGTCCATCAAATCGGGGTTTGTTACGCAAGCAGTGCCTACTATCACTCTGTTTGCACCCACTTCTTCAAGATAAAATTTAATCTTGTCAAAGGTCTTTATACCTCCGCCTATCTGCACCGGTACGGACACTCTTTTGATAAGTTCTATGAGCGTATTTCTGTTGACGAGCGAATCGTCAAACGCTCCGTTGAGATCTACGATATGAAGATATTCCGCCCCCATATCCTGCCACTTCATTGCCATTTCTACAGGCGCGCCGTAGACAGTCACGTCATCTCTCTTGCCGTATAATAATCTTACGGCATTGTTGTCCAATACGTCAACTGCTGGAAAAAGTATCATTATTGCTCCTATTTTATCCGAAATCGGATAAAGTTTTAGTCATATTGTTTGCGCTGCAAGCAGTCAATGTTGAGATTTCTCGACTTCGCTCGAAAGACAACGATAATTTCTAACTATAGTGCGACGAAAAGATAGATTGGCACAAATAAAATGATAGATTTTTCGTCAAGATTGACTTTGACGAGAGCCAAAGGCTGTATTGGCAAAAAAATATTTTTTGTATCCGCCTAGTCTAACTTTGAGCCGAACTAAATCATTTTTGCAAAATTAGATAATAATTTCAGTCCTGTATCGCCGCTCTTCTCGGGATGAAACTGCGCTCCCCATACATTGTCTTTATTTACGGAAGATACAAACTCATAGTCGTATATGCAAGTAGTCTCCACGTCTTCTTTGTTGCAGCAACTTGCGTGATAACTGTGTACGAAATAAAAATTCATATCATCCACGCCGTCAAAAAGTCGCGTACGCTTTTGAAGTCGCAACTCATTCCAGCCTATATGCGGAACTTTGAGTTTTGTGTCAAATCTCACGACTTCGCCTTTAATCAGTCCAAGTCCTTGATACTCGCCGTCTTCATAACTCTTGTCAAATAGCATCTGCATTCCCAGACATATTCCCAAAAAGGGTTTGCCCTTGGCAATTTCACTTTTGAGCGTGTCTACAAGCCCGCTTTGAGTGAGAGCCGCCATTGCGTCTTTGAACGCTCCCACCCCCGGCAAAACTATATGACTTGCATTTGCAAGATCGACCGCTTTATCCGTGATCTTCGCGTCCTGCCCCACGTACTCAAAAGCCTTTTGAACGCTGCGCAAATTGCCCATACCGTAATCGATTATCGCAATCATTCTAACATACCCTTTGAAGAGGGAATTTTGTCGCCGACAATTGCCGTCGCCTCTTTGAGCGCTCTTGCAAAAGCCTTGAATATTGCCTCTATCCTGTGGTGAGAGTTGCTACCGTAATGCAAATTGATATGCAACGTCAATCCTGCGCAGTTTGCCACGGCGCGGAAAAATTCCTCAACGAGTTCGATATCAAAGTCTCCTACTTTGCCGCTCATACCGTCGGCGTTGAATACCAAAAATTGACGTCCGCTGATATCCACCGTGACAGTCGCCAAACTCTCGTCCATAGGTATAGTCACGCTTGCGTATCTCTTGATACCCACCTTGTCGCCAAGAGCCTGCGCGATTGCTTTTCCTAGCACTATGCCGATATCCTCTACCGAGTGATGACCGTCGACACGCACGTCGCCATTACATTTTACGCTCAAATCAAATCCGGAATGGCAGGCAAACAGCGTCATCATATGATCAAAAAAGCCAATGCCAGTATCAATTGCATACTTACCCGCGCCGTCCAGGTTGATCGAAAGCGCAATTTGCGTCTCTTTGGTGTTTCTCTCTATCTGCGATTTTCTCATATATCTCTCCAAGCAACCGGCGGCGTAACGACGCCGATTTTTCTTATTTCTTTCTCAACTTTATAGTATTTGCGTGAGCCGTAAAGCCTTCCGATTCAGCAATTCTGACAACGTCTTCGCCTATGCTCATAAGGTCGTCTTTGTCGTATTCGATATAACTAATCTTCTTCATAAAAGTATCTACGGACAGCACCGAAGAGTATCTAGCGCTTCCGCTCGTCGGCAACACGTGCGACGGTCCTGCAAAATAATCTCCGAGTGGCTCGGGCGAATAGTTGCCCACGAATATCGCGCCTGCGTTGGACAGTTTCAACGCTATCTTGTCCGCGTCCTTTGCGCAAACTTCCAAGTGCTCGGGAGCAACTCTGTCGGCAATGGCTATCGCTTCGTCCATATCCTTTGCAAGTATGATTGCGCCGTTGTTGGACAACGACTTCTCGATTATATCTCTGCGCGACAAAAGCGCCGTCTGCCTTGCAAGTTCTCTATCTACTTCTTGCGCAATTCTCTCGCTCGTCGTGACAAGAATGCTTGCGGCAAGTTCGTCGTGCTCTGCCTGCGAAAGCAAATCTCCCGCAAGCAACGCCGGATCAGCGCTGTCGTCTGCGATCACGAGTATCTCGCTGGGTCCTGCTATCATATCTATTGCTACGTGTCCGAATACCTGCTTTTTTGCAAGCGTGACGAATACGTTGCCCGGTCCTGCAATAATGTCTACTCTGGGCACCGACTGCGTGCCGTACGCCATTGCGGCAATTGCCTGCGCTCCACCTACTTTGTATATTTTGTCAATACCGCATTCTTTGCACGCAACTAATATCGCGGGATTGTTGACATTGGGCGTAGCGACTATTATTTCACCCACTCCCGCCGCCTTTGCCGGCAACGCCGTCATTAGCACGGTCGACGGATAACTTGCTTTGCCTCCCGGCACATACAGTCCCACTCTTGAGAGAGGTCTGTATATCCAACCAAGTTTGCTTTTTCCGCTAATGCCCGACGGAAAAAACTCATTGACGAATTTGTCTTTTTGGCGAGAATGGTATGCAAGAATACTTGCCTTTGCCTTGCGTATGCTATCAATCAAATTGCCATCGACTGACGCGTACGCCTCGTCAATCTCTTTTTGACTGACGAGAAGACTTTCGCCGTCAATGACCTGTTTGTCAAACTTGAGCGCGTATTCAAAGAGCGCTTTGTCTCCTCTTGCCTTCACGTCTGCTATAATAGCGTCGACAGTCGAGATATACTCGCTGTTGTCAAGTTGAGTTCTCAAAAATACTCTGTCCGTATCGTCTGCGCCGTATTTCAGTATAGGTACCATAAATCTAGTTTTCCTTGTTTTTGATTATTTCGTCAATGCTCTTGACAAGAGGTTTTATCACGTCGGCTTTGGTCTTGAGCGACACTTTGTTGATAATAAGTCTTGCAGAACAGTTGACAATCTCCTCCAGTACGCAAAGATTGTTTTCCTGCAACGTCTTGCCGCTCTCGACAATGTCGAGTATGATATCGCTAAGTCCTACGATAGGTCCAAGTTCTATCGAGCCGTGAAGCGGTATTATCTCTGCATTTTGCCCTTTGCCGTCAAAATAGTCTTTGGCTATACCAACGTATTTGGTGGCTACTTTGATAATATTACGCGGCTTGGACAAATCAAAATCCTTGTATCCGGCAAGACAAAGTCTGCATTTGGCAAATCCTAAATCTATGAGTTCATATACGTCTCTATCTTCTTCCATAAGCGTGTCTTTGCCCACTACGCCCACATCGGCTACGCCGTGCTCGACGTAAATAGGCACGTCGCTTGGCTTGACGAATATAAACTTAAATTTTCCGCTCGCGTCGCTCATTACAAGTTTACGCGACGGCTCTAATATTCGACGGCAATCTATGCCGCACTGCTCGAGTATATCTACGCTTTTTTCTGCAAGTCTGCCCTTTGCCAAAGCAAAAGTAATCACGTCTTGCATATCACACTTCCTCCTCTTTTGTCCCAAAGAAAATTGCTTTTTGCGCTTTGAGCGTATCTTTGACTTTGACAAGGTCTTTCTTGGAAGTGGCAAAAGTACATTTTGCATTTACGCCTTGGTTCAAAAGTTGTTGAACTTTTTTCTCCGCAAGGCTCATATTTTCAGGAGTATAGCCTACGACAACTTGCACTCGAGGCGCCTTGATGAGTTTTTGCTGATTGTCAAGCGCTCTCGTCAAATATCCTATTCCGATTGCAAAGCCCACCGCAGGAATATTCTTGCCGAATGCGTCGCACAACCTATCGTAACGTCCGCCTGAGAGTATCGCTCTGCCAAGATTCTTTATTATGCCGCGCATAACCATACCCGAATAATATTTCATTTTGCCGACGCTGCTCATATCAAAAGTGACATACTTGTCGTAGCCAAGGCTCTTGATACCTGCATAAACGGCTTTAAGATTGTCTACCGCCGCGCGCATTTGAGCGTTTAGACACAACGATTGCGCTTCTTGCAATATCTCCTCTCCGCCGAAAAGCATTGGCAATCTTGCCAACGTGTCAAGCATATTCTTATCCATTTCGCCCGATAACGTATAGAGTTTGATTCCGTTTTTTGACTCGATACAATTGACGAGTACGTCTCTGTCGTCATCCGCAACGTCATAAGCGTCAAGCAAACCTTTGAAGAAACCCACGTTGCCCAATTCTATCTGAAAATCGTCCAAGCCCAGCGCAAGCAAACTCTTGATTGCAAGCATAACAACCTCGACGTCGATATTATTGCCCTGCTCGCCCATTATCTCTACGCCTGCTTGCGTAAACTCACGCAACTTGCCCTCGTTCTCGATTGCGCTGAACGACTTGCCGAGATAGCAAAGTCTTTGGCTGTCTTGCAACTTGGTGCATACAATACGCGATATTGGCATAGTTATGTCGGGACGCAGAATGAGCAAGTCTCCGTCCACGTCTGTGACCTTGAATAATTTGTTGAGTTCTACCTTGCCTACGCCGCTGTCAAATAGTTCATATCTTTCCAATATAGGAGATTCAATCTCGCTGTAACCGTAGAATTTAAAACAATCCATAAGTTTGTTTTCCACAACTCTTCTGGAA
>WSNH01000034.1 GCA_013316135.1 Clostridia bacterium | reverse complement strand
CGTTTGTCAGTTGTTCCGCCTCGTCTTTTGCGTGGCGTATGCGCGCCTCTATGCTCCGCAAACTGTCCTCGCCCGTGTCGATTAACAAAAATCCGTCGTTTAATTCGACCAAATATTGATTTACAACTCTATTTCCCAAGTTTAATATTTTCATTTTCTTTAAGTCCTTTAAGAAGTATGCCAACACCGACATTAAAACTGTCTCTTATAGACACAGAATTACCAAAACTATCGTGCTGAACTAAATAAACATAACCTTGTAAAAAACTGCGGAATACTCGTATAGTATGAACTTCATATTTTTCACTTAAATTATAGGCGGATAACACTTGTCGTATAGTTTCTATTAAGCCGCTTGTAGCCGCTATTGTTTCTTGCGATATATGCTGGTTATAAGATTGCATAATGTTGAATAGCCCTAAATGTTCCAATGTAAAATTCAAATATGCGGCACACATAGATTTAATAGCGTCGTCTTTTGATTTGCCGATTGCTGCTTGCATTACTCTATATTCAAGTTGTTTCCAACCGTAAAGCATAAGCGCAGTAAGCAAATCAGATAAACTGTTAAAATGGTTATATAGAGAGGGTGAACGTACTCCCAATTTATCTGCCAATACTTTTAGAGTTAAATTTTCTGCGCCTATCTTATCAACTATTTCCATAGCCGATTGCAAAATTATGTCTTTGGTTAATCCTATTCTTGACATTGTTTGCTCCTTATGATATATTATAAACTAATTCTAATTATATTTTACCTAATTAGATTAGTTTTGTCAAGTAAAAACATAGTTTTATTGTTATTCGCTTGTGCTTACCGTCTGGGGACGGAATACGCCGCCTTGCCAAATTGTAAAGGGCGACGATTTATCTCCCGTAAGGCATAAAACCGTCGTCGCCTACGGCGCCAAACCCTTGACAATTTGCCTGCGGCGGCATTTTTTGCTGATTAAGACGGTAAGCACCAAAGCGAACAACAAAATTTTTAAGCCGCAGTCCGCACATACGCAGACAGCGCAAAGGAGCAGACAATGAACAAAAACGCAGTTATCTACGCCCGTTATTCGTCGCAAGGACAAAACGAGCAGTCTATCGAGGGGCAAATACGCATTTGCACCGAGTACGCCGAAAAAATCAAGGCTACACCGTTGTTAAAGCCTATAAAGACAAAGCCCGCTCGGAAACGAACGACCACCGCCCCGACTTTCAGAAAATGATAGCCGACGCCGAAAGCGGTGCGTTCGAGCAAGTCATTGTCTATAAGTTTGACCGTTTCGCCCGTAATCGCGTGGACAGCATAATGTATAAGGCGCAGTTGAAAAAGCGGTACGGCATACGGGTTGTTTCAGCAACCGAACCCGTAAGCAATGACGAGGGCGGCGAGTTCTACGAAATGTTTTTGGAGTGGAACGACGAAAAGTATTCGCAACGCCTTTCCAAGCGCGTACACGACGGGCTTGACACGAGCGTTAAAAACGGAACGTATTGCGGTGGGCATCTCATTTACGGGTACAAACTCATTGACACCGACAAGCGCGGCAATAAGGGCATAATACACCGTGTTGCCATTGACGAGGAGCAAGCCGAAGTAGTCCGTTTCATATTCACGGAATACGCGCACGGAACGCCGAAAAAGGAAATCGCGGACGAGTTGAACAAGCGGCATATACTTTACAAGGGCAAGCCCTTTACATACCGCACGTTTGAAAACTGGTTATCTAACCGCAAGTACACGGGCGACTGTATGCACGGAACGAGAGTTTGCGACCATACATACCCCGCTATCATAGACAAAGCCACTTTTGCGGCGGTGCAAAAGCGGCTTGAAAAGAACAAAATATTAGCGGGCGCAAATTCGGCGGTTGAGCCATACATACTCACGGGGAAAGCCTTTTGCGGTTTCTGCGGCGACAGTATGACGGCGGGCGGCGGTACGAGCCACACGGGAGCAAAGCACTATTATTACGTTTGCCACAGCAAGCGGAAAGGCGGTTGCCGTAAATCGAGCGAGAACAAAAACAACCTTGAATTTACGGTTGCAAGCGCGGTTTACGACTTTTTGAGCCGTCGAGAAAACGCCGAGCTTGCCGCGCAAGACACGATAAACTATTACGAACACCGCACGGGCGAGGACAGTTTGCGGAGCATAGAGGCGCGCATACGCCACGCAAAAGACGAGGCGGAACAACTGACAAACGCTTTTATACTGGCGCGAAACGATATGCTACGGGCTAACATAGAGCGGAAAATGCAAGAGATTGAAATTCTGATTAAAGACCTATCTGCAAGCAAGGCGCAAATCGAGCTTGAACGGGGCAAGAAATTCACGAAAGAGAAAATCGTTGACTTTATCGCGGAAATGCTTAAAGGCGACCCCGCAGACAAGGAATATCAAAAAACACTCATTGATAATCTTGTTTACAAGGTGTTTGTGTACGACGACCATATTATAACATATCTGACTTTCGGCAACGAAAAGGACATTAAAGAAATAAGCCTTGCCGATAACGACAAGGCTATTGACGAATTAAAGGTTCAACCTTTATCGTCTTTGGTGCACCAAATTATAACGTAAGTTGAACCGTGTTTTACTTACGTTATTTTTTATTTTGCTACATAACTTAAAACTCTCGTTTGACTACTGATGTTGGCTTGCCACTTCGCAAATAAGATCTGCGCATTTTTCCAAGCCCAAATATCCGCTGTCTAGCATCAAATCGTAATTTTCTCTCGAGCCCCAAGTATTGTCTGTAAATAGATTATAATGTCTTGCGCGTTCCTTATCCGACTTTTGTATTTCCTTTCTGGCAGTCTGCTCGTTCATTCCGTATGAATTTACGGCGCGCTTTACGCGATGCTCTATATCCGAATATATAAATACTTTCAAAAGATTATTGCGGTCCTTTAGTATATAGTCGGCGCAACGTCCGACAATTACGCACGGCCCCTTTTCGGCAATTTCTCTTATGACTTTGACTTGCGCTTGATATATCTGACTTGAGAGCGACAGTATCTGATTGCCATATCCGTAACTCATCCCCATACACAGTTTGTAATACGCGCTTATTTTTTGCTCTTGCGACTTTACGAAATCAATGGCAAATCCAGACTCTTCCGCGGTCTTGTCAATTAGTTCTCTGTCATAATAAGGTATACCGAATTTCATAGCGACAGTTCTGCCGATAGTGCGTCCGCCGCTGCCAAGTTCGCGTCCAATAGTAATAATAGTATTCATAATACCCATTCCCGCCTTTAAGATTAAGATAGTCTTATAGTATTACAAATTGAGTAATTTGTCAAGATTGAATTTTTTTATTGGAGTTTCTCATCATCGTTGCGCTGTCTCTGCGATATCCCAAAGATTTATAAAGTCTTTTTGCTTTTCTGTTATTGCGCCCTGTAAATAACTGAAAATTATCAACGTTATAATTCTCCAGACAATATGCTTGCATAAATTCTATCATCTTGCGCGCATGCCCCTTTCGTCTATGCTCTTTTGTCACAAACACTTCGGTAATCTCCGCATAAGTCTTTGAATAGCAAAAGGATATCATAACTTGCGCGCAAACAAATCCGACGACAACTCCGTCCTCTTCGCTGACAACGATAATTTCGTATTTGTTATTCAAAATGCGGTCTTTAATAATATCCAATGTCACGACGCCTATGCCGTTGAACTCTTGGTTGAGCAAAAAGAGTTGCTGCGCGTCAAGAGGTGTTGCCAATCTTATCATAATTATCCGTTGTTATATACTAAACACGCCAAACGCGTCCAGTATAGACGTGACGAGTATTGCCGCAATACATATCGGACAGACGTATTTGATCATCACGTTAAAAAATTTCTTAAACTTAAAAGGTCCGTTGAGTTCTATCTCATCGGTCAAATTTCTGCACCCCACCACATAGCCTATGAATACGCAAGTCAAAAGCGCGGCTATAGGCATAAGTATCGAGTTGCTCAAAAAGTCGAACATATCTAATATCGTCATTCCGCCCACCGAAACTGCGCTCCATACTCCGAAACCGAGCGACGAAGGTATGCCGAGCAAAAGAGTGCCGACGTATACTATCAAACTTGACTTTTTACGCGACAAATGGAATTTGTCAATAACTATAGATACAACTGTCTCCATAAGCGATATTGCCGAAGTCAATGCGGCAAACAGTACGAGAGCAAAAAACAATGCCCCCAATATTCCTCCGCCTACGCTACCGAATTTGGCAAATACCTTGGGCAACGCGACAAACATAAGTCCCGGTCCCTGTCCCAAAGTCTCGGGATTGCCGCCGGAAAAAGTATACGCCGCTGGTATTATCATCAGTCCCGACAGCAATGCTATACCTGTGTCAAAGACTTCGATCTGGTGC
The DNA here is from genome assembly GCA_013316135.1 of Clostridia bacterium. Taxonomy (GTDB): domain Bacteria; phylum Bacillota; class Clostridia; order Christensenellales; family UBA3700; genus RACS-045. The sequence continues at coordinate 5,909 of WSNH01000034.1, read as the reverse complement.
ACTGACGATTCTATCTTATCCTGTTTTTTCATATACGAGCCGTAAGTTATCATTATACCCATAGCTAGTGACATAGAATAAAACAACTGTCCCAGCGCGGCAAGCACTGTCTTGACAGAAAATTTCTTGAAATCCGGTAATAAATAATACTTTATACCTTCCGTCGACCCGGGCATTGTCAAAGTATAAATAGTTACGCCTATTGTAAGCGCCACAAGCGCGGGCATCAAAAACTTACTGACCTTTTCCACACCCTTCTCTACGCCGAAAAGTACTACGACGAATACAACGCTTACGAATATAAAAAAGAATAGCAGCGGTTGCCACGGAGAGGATATAAATCCATTGAAAAAATTATCCCCTGCGGCAGACATACCTCCGCCTGAGACATACGTAAAGAAATACTTGCCTACCCAACCGCCAATTACGGAATAATAAGGCAAAATTATTATAGGAATCATCGCGCACAGCACGCCCAAAAACGCCCACTTCTTGTTGAGTTTTTTAAAAGCATTGATTGCGCTCATCCCGGTCTTGCGCCCCAGCGCTATCTCTGCAATCATCAAGACAAAGCCAAACGTCACCGCCAAAATAATGTAGGTGAGCAAAAATATTCCGCCGCCGTATTTTGCCGCAAGATAAGGAAAACGCCATATATTGCCCAGTCCTACGGCAGACCCTGCCGCCGCCAAAACAAAGCCTATCTTGCTGGTAAAGCCTCCGCGTTTTTTCTTGGGCTGATTTTCTTGAGAGTTTTGTCCGTCAAGCGATTGATTGTCCTGCATATCAACAGCAGTATTATTCTCTTCCATTTTTCTCCTTTATGTAAACAATTTTATATTATATCTTTTTCAGTTCTTTTCTTATTGCGTCGTTTATCCTTTCTCTCATCTGCAATTGCCATTCGTCGCTATGCGGATATTCCGCAAAAGTAATAGGTTTCTCTTCGCCTTGCTCCAACAACTCAAGCGTCTTTTCTCTGCCTATAAGACTTTCGGCAAGTTGCAACGCGCGCATATCCTGCAAAGCGTCGTAAAATACTCTCAATCTCAACGAAATCAAAGGCTTTTCGTCTTTACCGGGATAAACTACAAAAGAATCTCCCGACGGAAAGAATCCGCCCGCGTCCGTCTCATTGAAAGGATCTACTTTGCCCACGGAAAGCCGCTTGTACCAAAAGTTGTATCCCCAATGCAAAAATCCTTTGACATCGTATTTGTACATCTGGCAACCCAGTACTCTGTTACGTTGCGACGGCATAGAGAAAAATCTATTGGCTACTTTATCTACCTGCGCGCAACAGTAATACGTCCAAAGTTCTTTGACATTTTCTATAAAGGCGTCTATATGGTTGTTGGCAGGTATAGGCAGTTCAACCAGTCCGTTTTGATAAAACTTGTAATCGCTCAAAGCGTCTATTATCTTGAAGTCGCCAAAAAGTTGTTTGACGATCTCGCTTGCCTTGCGGTATTGACGGATTACTCTCTTAGATGGCTCGTCTGAAACGTGGAAAAATACTTTGTCTGCAACGCCCTTCTGTATCAAATATCCTTTTAGACAAGGAGCAAGCGCCGCAAGAAACGCCTTGTATTTCTTACCTGCTCCGCGCGTATTCCAACCAAAGATTTTCTTAACTCGCCCATCGACGTTTGCCACTATTTTGGGACATTTCTTTGCGCCCCACTGCGTGAAGAAGTGCGCCATTTCAAAATACTCTATGCCCACTCTATGACACATATCTATCCACTTGTCAAGATTAGAAAAATCAAAAGTATATTTGCCATCGTCTACGCTCACGCCAATGAGTTGGACAGTCAGTCTCTCACCTCCTCTCTTGGTATCAAGCGGGGGCGTGAATATAGGAGTAAGTACGACGTTCATTCCATACTCTCGCGCCGTCTTGAGATAATCTTCGACTATTCTCCAATACCTGTCCGAAAAGACTTCGGCTTTATAGTATGTCGCAAGGCAGTCGGTGTGAAACCAGTTGGTATACAATAGCGATTGCTTTGGCAAATCGCAGTCAATCACGTCGATTGTAAACTCCGCTTGCGCTTGCTCCTCGCCGCCGTGAAAATTCACTTGAATTTTTTGCTCTCCGACTGACAATTGGGGATTTGGGTCAAGCGAAAGCCAAAGACTCGTCCACTTGCCCGCCGTCAAATTTATCTCGCCTTCAACTGGTCTAAGCAATTCGGGAAACTTGCCCGCTTCTCTTCTCAAAGTATAATCGTCTTGCATCTTTGCCATGGGCATAGCCGAGTAAATCTCTTCGACGACAAAAGGCTTTAGCATTTGTCCGAAGGGCGACTTGATTTCAACCGAAACTTTGCTGTCGCAATCGCTCGTCAAAGCAATCTGCAAAGACGCCTTTTCGTTGCGAAATATACTCAACTTCTCAAATACTTTTGCTTTTGGCTCTTCGTCTGAAAAGACTTTGACAAGAGAGCTCAACTGCTTTACTTTTAACATATCCGTCTCCTTTAACAACCGCTGAATTTTAATTTGCATTTATATTATATCATACCTTATATTAAAAATAAAGCCTTAGCGCAAAAGAAGTAAGTCGCAATAATAAGGCTTAAACTTGCTAAAAGTATTATGAATTAACTGCATTTTTGTAATTATATCACTTGATTAAACAATTTTAAATAGCAATTAAGCCAATTTACGCCTAATTGCTATAAAATGAGTTATCCAAAGTCAACACTCATTTTTACGTCCTTTCTAATCTTTTATTTCTCTCAACAACACAGGATCTTTTATCTTATCGTCGCCCGCAAGCACAATTGCTTTGCTTATTATGTCAGCCGTCATCGGGTCTTCGTCGACGAAGTCCAAAAGTATAGGTTTGTCTACGCTGTATACAGTATCAATGGCAAGATTGCCCTTACCTTCTTTGAATACAAGACCGGTGCGGATGTTGACAACGTACGTTCCACACTTGCCTTCGACTTTGATATTATCTTTTAAGAAAGACACATTGGAAAGTCCCAAAATACCGACAATGGAATTCAATACCTCTTTGCGCATCTCCACTGTAGACATAGCCATAGCAAAGTCGTAAATAACTTTGGAACTTATGGAAATCATCAAATCCACGTCGCGCAAAGTCTCGGAAAAGGTAATATCATCCACGTCCTTTAAAGGTATTATCTCCCCGCTTTTGCGCTTCAAAAAGTATATGCCGTGAAGTTCTCTATTGACGTTGTCGTAATCTACGGTATACAAAATATCGCACTCGCGGAATATTGCCGCCACAGTATCAGCGCGGTAATATACCTTACGCAGACCTATATCCTCAGACACTCCCCAGCCCCTGCCCTTGAGCGCGGCTACGCACTTTTTGAGGTCTACTTCAAATCCTTTAAATCGCAATACCTCGTCTTGAGTCAGTTCTATATCCGTCTTTGTATAAATCTCGCGCATAACTTGCTTGAACGGCTGACGGATATTTCCTTTTACCACATATTCTATTGCCAAAGAAAGCAGTCCCAATTTCTTGAGTTCGACAGGGTGCGCAATATACGCCTCTTGAGCCTCGACAGGCTTGCCGTCGATACTCTTAAGCCAGCCGTCGAAGATACACAGTCTGCCGTCCGCTATCAGCACCAATTTTTCAAGCACTTTCGCTATAATTGGCTCGCGACTCATACTGCGCAACTGCTCCGCCGTAAACGCAACGCGCGCATTCATTGCATTCTCCATACTCGCAATTATTCGACGGAATTTCTGATTGAGTTTTTTTATCGCATCTCTTATCTCAACTACCGTGGGATTTTTGCCGTATTTTGTCGGTATAGAAGACAAGGACTTTCCGCTCTTTTGAACTTTGTTGGCAATCTTGAATTTAATATCGTCAATATACGGCGTGATTTCAATATCTTCGACGGTATATGACTTGAAGATATCGCTGGGCTTTTCCGCTTCCATTTCAAATATAAATATATCCGCGCTTGCGTATCCCGCAACTCGCGCGAGATTTTCCATAGCAATATCCACAGTCCTTCGCTCACTCAACTGCCTTTGCGCGCCAAATTGCTTACTGCTTCTTGCAAATTCCGCAAGCGTAGTATATCTCTCAAGCAAATCTTCTCTGCTTTCAATGGGAATAAGACTGTATATGAGACAGTAATCTTTGTTACGCGTACTATTTATCTTATCTATGCACTCGGCTTTTTCGATTCGTCCGTTCAACGCGTCAAAAAATCTTTGCGCGCGCTTATGCAGACCGCCGACAGTCACGTATTTTGCATTGGCGTATATTTTTTTGAGTATGTTCTCGGGGACCTTCTCCACCAATTCGGCATACCAATTGCAATCGAATGCGCCGTCCTTAAAGTCGTGATAATCTATATCTGAAAATTCTTTGATCTGCTCTATACGGCGTTCTTGCTTTTCGTAATCAAGAGTCTCGTTGAGATGCGCGATAAACCAAAATACCGCAATCTTTAGGTGAGGTACGCCAAAGTATTGCGCCGTATAATCTACAAATTCGGGATTAAATAGCGTAGCTTTGATAAGTTCGTCGTCAGTTATTTTATATTGTTTTATCAATTCGACAAATTTGCCATAGTCGTCGCTTTCACCTTTCAAAGTATTTTTTAGAATATTCGACAGAATTTCGTTTTTCTCCATACCGTAAGAAGAGCGCACCCAGGTCAGCCCTCTTAGCGCAACGATTGCCCTAAAGAACTTCTCTACGCCAAACACCCTTACACTACTGCGTCTAAACAATTCGCTATATGGAGTCTGCAAACTTCCGCGATTAAATTCCACGTCAAGAGCATTTTCGGCAAAGTCTATCAACAGCGCTTTGTACTTTTGGTATTTATAGTCCGAGCGCATAACGTAATAGGACGAAGTTGGCAAAAATGACTCGCTAAAACCTTCTTTTAAGATAAAAAACCTCGTCAGTCTGTCAGAAATCAAATCATTTTCAAAGACTTTTGCAATCAAATTGTAAGTAATGCTTTCTATCACGCCTGCATTTATCAACGCGCACTCAAAGTGTACCAACGCTTTGAGAGTACGGATATCGTCGCTATTTGTCAACAAATTGAAAAACATATAGGGGGCTTGATCTTTTTCATACTTGTCAAGAGCATTCTCTTGTGTAAATGCGGCGCCTATCGCAAGTTTTTCCTCTTCCCCCAACAGTTCTTCCGCAATAAAATAATCCAATTGGCGTACTATGTTAAATTCATTCGTATCAGAATACATTCTTCCCTTGTTGCGAGATGCTACTACATATTCATAATTTTTCTCGGCGTCTTCAAAAATATTATTTCCGCATACTGCCTCATATAATTTTTTTTCTTCTTTTTCCACGCAATAAACAAGCGCAAGCATCCCTGCAATCTCTTCTTGCGTAAAGTTGTCTTTTATCAGCGTTTTTATCTGCTGTCCTAAAGGATACGCGTCAAAGCCATCGATCCTCTCGCTGCCCTTTAGTCTCCTAAAACTTGAGCCAAAATGCTCAAGCCCCTCAGCATATTCAGCGGCGTACTCATAGTCTTTATTTGCTTGAATAAACTGCTCTATTGCTCCAAAAAATTCTTTTAATCTCTTATGAGAAAGCGGATTTATCGGCTTTATGTCGGTTGACTGTTTGGCAAGTTGCTCTATTTCTCCGATAGGTTTGTCTACTTTAAAGACGCTTTCGCTCCACCAACTGAATCTCTCTGTCTTTTTAGCAAGTTTTTTATCGTCTATCTTACCTTGACTATTTTGCATTTCTTCGCCGGCGGATCTTTTATAATCTTCTTTGCAAGACAGCAAGTACTCCGTTATTTTTTCGCTGTCTTCAGAACTCAAAAATGCCTTGACAATTTTTGATTTGACGCTACCTTTCTTTGATTTTAGATAATCCGAGACAAAGACTGCTTCGCTATAAGTCAACTTTATAT
>WSNH01000033.1 GCA_013316135.1 Clostridia bacterium | reverse complement strand
ATGATAAATATACCAAAGGGAACAAAAGACGTATTGCCAAGCGAAAGTTACAAATGGCATTATATCGAAAATACAGTGCGCGAAGTCGCAAGACTATTCGGCGCCAACGAAGTGCGCACTCCGACTTTTGAACACACTGAGTTGTTTTTGAGAGGAGTGGGAGACACGACGGATATTGTCAACAAGGAAATGTATACATTTGAGGACAAGGGCAACAGAAGTATTACTTTAAAGCCCGAAGGGACGGCAGGCGTAGCAAGAGCATTTATTGAAAATTCGCTTTACAATGCGCCTCAACCCACCAAGATGTATTATATCACGCCGGTATTCAGATACGAGAGACCGCAAGCGGGCAGATTGAGTTTTTTGATGACGCTATCAAAGTGCTTATCTACATACGACTTGTCTATCGTAACGTCGGTGGTATCTTTCAAATCGCAGGCTTCGTAAGAAATATCTTCGAGCAAACTCTCCATCATTGTGTGGAGACGTCTCGCGCCGATGTCTTCTTTGTTTTCATTCTCAACTGCGCATATTTTTGCAAGTTCTTTGATAGCCTCTGCCGTAAACTTGAGTTTGATATTATCCACGCCGAGTAGCGCTGTATATTGCATCAATATAGCATTGTCGGGTTTTGTCAGGATCTCTTCAAAGTCTTTTTCCGTAAGACTGTCCAAACGTACGGATATAGGGAATCTACCTTGAAGTTCGGGGATCAAATCCGACACGCTTGAGATATGAAAAGCGCCCGCCGCAATGAAAAGAATGTGATCCGTCTTGATTTGTCCGTATTTGGTGTTGACGGTACAGCCTTCGACGATAGGCAATATATCTCTCTGCACGCCTTCTCTAGATACGTCGTGTCCTCCGCCGCTTCCGCTAGACTTGCTTGCTATCTTATCTATCTCGTCAATAAATATAATTCCCTCGTTTTCCGCTCTCGAAATAGCTTCTGCATTGACGTTGTCCGGGTCAATGAGTTTTTCCTCCTCCATCTCAATGAGTATCTTCAACGCTTCTTTTACTGTGACAGTCTTCGACTTGGTCTTACCTCCGCCCATCATAGAACCGAAAAGTTCGTTGATATTTATCTCCATACCCGCCTGATTGCTGATAGTCTGCTGTTTTGGCTTGACGGGCAACTCGAGAGTAACGACAAGATCGTCGACTTTGCCCTCTCTTATCTCTTGCAATATATATCCTCTCATCTGACCGTCCGTCAAATCGGGATACGCTTCTTTTCTCTTCTTGGTGATTGCCGGCACGAGTTTTTCCTCAGCCCTCTCTCTTGCGCGGAGTTCTACTTCTTTGGACTTCTCTTCGCTCACCATTCTGATAGAAGCCTCGACAAGGTCGCGAATCATAGACTCTACGTCTCTGCCGACATAGCCAACTTCCGTAAACTTGGTGGCTTCGACCTTGATAAAAGGCGCTTTGACAAGTTTTGCAAGACGTCTTGCGATTTCCGTCTTACCCACGCCGGTAGGTCCTTGCATAATGATATTCTTGGGAGAAATCTCCTCTCGTAAAGACTCGGGAAGTTTGCTTCTTCTGTATCTATTGCGGAGCGCTACTGCCACCGCCTTTTTTGCGCTTTGCTGACCTATGATGTATCTGTCAAGTTCGGCAACTATTTGTTTTGGCGTAAAATCATTCATATTACACCTCCTCTACTATGATATTGTTGTTGGTGAAGACGCAAAGTTCGCTTGCAATGACGAGCGCCTTGTAGGCAATCTCTTTTGCCGAAAGTTCTGTCTCCTTGACCATTGCTCTCGCCGCTGCCAAAGCGTAATTACCGCCCGAGCCTATTGCGCAAGCATCGCCGTCGGGATCTATGACCTCTCCGCTACCCGACACGATAAGCAAGTTTTCCTTGTCGGCGACAAGCATCATTGCCTCCAACTTTCTCGGCAATTTGTCGTCTCTCCAAAGTTCGGCGAGTTCTACTGCGCTACGCATAAGATTTCCGCTGTATTTCTGCAACATCTTCTCAAACTTCTCACTGAGCGAAATTGCGTCGGACACACTGCCTGCAAAACCTATGACGACTTTGTCATCGAATATTCTCTTGACCTTCTTCGCCGTTCCTTTAAGTATGACACTTTGTCCCATAGTTATCTGTCCGTCGCCCGCTATTGCGATTTTTCCGTTGCGCCTTACAGCGCAAATGGTAGTACCCATCATTTCCATAATTAAATCTCCTTTATTGATTTGAGATAACTCTCTACGTCGCCGACGGCGCGCAAAGAATATTTGAATTTTCGTTTCTTTTTGTCCCTCGGAGCATTATCCAAAGTAGGCAATATCCCGAAGTTGGCGTTCATAGGCTGATAATCTTCGCTTGGCGTGGAGATATGTCTCTGCAATCTGCCCATAACGCTCGTCACCGGCATAATCAAATCTGTTTTGCCCGACAGCCGTCTCGCCAAGTTGATACCTGCAATAAGTCCGCTCGCCACACTCTCCATATATCCCTCTACGCCAGTCAACTGTCCGGCAAAGAATATAAAAGGATTGTTCTTTACTGCAAATGCGCTGTCCAATACTTTTGGAGCGTTGATAAAAGTGTTGGCGTGCATCACTCCGTATCTCAAGAACTCGGCATTCTCCAATCCCGGTATCATAGAGAAAACTCTCTTTTGCTCTGAGAATTTGAGATTGGTCTGAAATCCTACTATGTTGTACGCGCTTCCCTCGCCGTCTTCCTTGCGAAGTTGAATTACCGCGTAAGGTCTCTCGTCGCTGTGAGGATTGCGAATACCTATTGGTCGCAAAGGACCGTATCTCATAGTATCGACGCCTCTTGACGCCATAACCTCTATCGGCATACACCTCTCGAATACTTCAAACTCAAAGTCTTTGAGTTTTGCTCTCTCTGCGTGTATCAGCGCGTCGTAAAACGTCAGATACTGCTCTTTGTTCATTGCGCAGTTGAGATAATCGTCTCCTCCCTTGCCGTATCTTGAGGCAAAAAAGGCTTTGCTGTAATTTATACTGTCTCCGTCTACTATAGGAGCCACGGCGTCGTAGAAATTGAGATATTCTCCGCCTAAAAAGTCTTTGATCCACTTTGCCATTTTGTCAGAAGTCAACGGACCCGTGGCAATTACAGTGGGAATATTCAATTCAACTGTATCTATCTCTTTTCTTATCAACTCAAATCCGTCAAAGCCGTTGAGTATCTTTTCCACGCTTTCGCTCAACTTGACTCTGTCAACTGCGAGCGCTCCTCCCGCAGGAACGTCGCTCATATACGCGCATTTGAGAATCAGACTGTCAAGCCTTGCAAGTTCGTACTTGAGAAGTCCCGATGCATTGTCAAGGCTTTGGGCTTTTAAAGAATTGGAACACACAAGTTCCGCCAAGCGTTCCGTCGAGTGGCAGGGAGTATTCTTGACTCCTCTCATCTCGTACATATCGACTTCAAAGCCGCGCCTTAGAAGTTGATATGCGCATTCGCATCCTGCCAAGCCTCCGCCTATTACGTTGACTTTCATTCTTTATTCTTTTCCTTACTCTTCTTTATCACTTCAGGCAATTTGCCGTCCTCAACGTCTTCACTGTGCTTACAATCTCTGTTGGTGCAGACGTATTTTACTCCGCTCTTGCCGTAGACTACTTTCATACTATTCTTGCAGTCGGGACACAGATACGGCGCCGGCAAATCCCACGATATAAACTTGCAAGTCGGATAATTATTGCAAGAGAAGAAATTTGCGCCTTTCTTAGATACTTTCTTATATACATCGCCTCCGCACTGCGGACATACTGCAACGGCTTCGCTAAGCGACTTGGTATTGCGGCATTTGGGGAAGTTGGGACACGCCAAAAACTTGCCGTATTTGGAATCCCTTATTATCATTCTTGCTCCGCACTTGTCGCATATTACGTCGGACTCTTCGGCTTTCGGCTTGACCTTGTTGCCCTGATATCTCACTGCAAGAACCTTATTGTGGAAGTCTCCGTAAAAGTCTGAAATGACCTCGTACCACTTGATATTGCCCTCTTCTATCTTGTCAAGATTTTTTTCCATATCCGCCGTGAATTGCGTGTCCATTATCTCCGTAAAATCTTTGACGAGTTGGTCGACTACGATTTCTCCCAGTTCGGTGGGTTTCATAAACTTGCCGTCCTTTTCGATATAGGTACGCTTATAAAGTACTGTAATGGTCTTTTCAAAAGTGGACGGTCTGCCTATTCCGTTTTCTTCCATAGCCTTGATAAACGATCCGTCTGTATATCTTTGCGGCGGTTTTGTGAATTTTTGCTCTCCTGCGATATCTTTGAGAGTGAGTTCTTCCCCCTCGTTGAGATTCGGCAATTCCTTGCTGTTCTCTTCTTTTTCCGTATTGCTTTGATATGCCTGCGTAAATCCCTTGAATACGCACACTTTCCCTTTGAGCGTATAACCGTAATTCTTATCGCTTTGCGATACGATATGCACCGTAAGAGTATCGTATACGGCATTTGCCATCTGCGAAGCAACAAATCTGTCGTATATCAATTTGTATAATTTATAATCGTTACGCGCGAGTTTGTCTTTCAATGATTCGGGGGTGCGAGCAAGCGTGATCGGTCTTATTGCCTCGTGCGCGTCCTGCGCTCCCGATCCGGTAGCGTATACGTTGGGTTTCTTAGGGCAGTAGTCCTTACCGTAATTTTTATCGATAAATTCAAGCGCTTCTCTTTGAGCGTCGGCAGATACTCTCACACTGTCCGAACGAATGTAGGTGACGAGCGCAACCTGCCCCTCGCCCTCTATCTCTACGCCTTCGTAAAGTCTTTGCGCAATCTGCGTGACCATAGACGCGCTGAAGCCCAACTTGGAGATAGCGTCCTGCTGCATAGTAGAAGTCGTAAAAGGCGGAGCCGGCTTTGAAAAAGACTGCGCTCTCTTTACATTGTCGACGAGCCATTTGCCCGCCTTGCTGCCGCCGATAACCTCATCTGCTTGCTCTTTGCAAGTTACTTTGACTTTTTTGCTGTCAATGTCTACAAATTCGCACTTGAAAGAATTCTTTTTCTTATCGCTTGCGCTCGTCTTGTCCTTGACGAGTTGAGCGCTGATAGTCCAATATTCTTGAGGCTTGAAGTCTCTTATCTCTCTTTCTCTGTCTACTACCATTTTGAGCGCAACCGACTGAACTCTGCCTGCCGACAGTCCGCTCTTTATTTGACGAGAAATAATAGGAGAAAGTTCGTATCCCATAAGTCTGTCAAGTACTCTTCTCGCCTGTTGAGCGTCGACAAGTCCCATATTGATCTCTCTTGGGTTATCTAAAGCCTTAAGCACGGCTTTTTTTGATATTTCGTTGAAGACGATTCTCACGTTCTTTTCAGTAATACCGCAGACGTTGGCAAGATGCCACGATATAGCCTCTCCCTCTCTATCGGGGTCGGCTGCGAGATATACGGTATCGCATTTCTCTATTTCTTTCTTTATCATATCTATCGTCGCCTGCTTGTCAGGGCTGACGATATATTCTGGTTTGAAGTTGTTGTTGACGTCAATTCCCATAGTCTTTTGAGGCAAATCGCTGACGTGTCCTTTGGAGGCTACCACGTGGTAACCGCTACCCAAATACTTTGATATTGTCTTCGCCTTGTGAGGCGACTCTACTATTATAAGTTTCATCTCCGCTCCTTTAAATTAGAGGTATGATTTCAAAATTATTTCCCTGTAATTTTCTTATTGCTCCCAATATCTCCAATTGGGATAATATGCCAGACAACTCCGCTATATTCATCGACGATCTTTGGAGAATTTCGTCAAAATGAAGCGCGCCGTCTTTTAGTATATCAATTATCGCTTGCGAAGCAAAGTCAAGTTGAATTGCTTCGACGTTATTATTTTTTGCGACCTTGCCCAACGCTGTTATCACGTCTTGAGGCGTAAGCGTAATTATCGCTTGCAGTTCTCTTATCTTTTTGTTGCAGCCTGCGCTCTGCGGCGAGAATATATTACCCGGTACGACGAATAAATCTCTGCCTTGCTCTATTGCGTAGTCTGCCGTAATTAGCGAACCGCTCTTATCTCCCGCCTCGGGTATAAAAACGCCTTGCGAAAGCGCGCTTATTATGCGATTGCGCTCGGGAAAGTGAAACTGCAACGGCTTGGATCCTATAGGATATTCGCTTATTACCAATCCCCTTTCGGCAATTCTTTTTTGCATATCTGCATTTTCAGAAGGATAACATATATCCAAACCGTTTGCGACGACTGCCACTGTTGGCGAATCATTCTCCAAACTTATTCTATGTCCTATGCTGTCCACGCCTCTTGCAAGTCCGCTGATTATTTTAAATCCCGACTTGATAAATGCAGTCGCAAAGTTTTGCATTATATTCTTGCCGTAAACGCTTACTCTTCTCGTACCGACGACGGCAAGCAGGTCATTGCTGTTAAACAAACTCCTGTCGCCTTGATAATAAAGCGTATACGGCGGATCGTATATCTCTTTGAGCGTCTTAGGATAATCTTCGTCGATTATCGTCAAGACTTTTATGCCCGACTTTTCCATTTTGGCAATCATATTGTCAGCTACGGTATAGTCGTCGTATAACTCGCAAGGTCTGTCGACGCTTTCAAAGCGCTTTTTCCTCGCGTTATATCCGTCGGTAGCCGATAGCATAATCAAAGCCTTTTGGTCGTTGCTGTATGTCATATCAATCCCAATACTTTCTGTCCAACGAACGGTACTGTATTGCCTCCGCGATATGTTTGGACAAAATGCTTTCCGACGCGTCCAAATCTGCTATAGTGCGAGCAACTTTCAACACTCTCGTGCTTGCTCTTGCCGTAAGATTGAGTTTTGTAAAAGCGTTTTTTAATAGCGCTTCGCCCATCTTGTCGAGCGCGCAGTAAGTATTGACTTGCGCGTTGGTCATCTCGTCGTTGGTCTTGGTCTTGCTTCCCTCGTATCTGGCGCGTTGAATTGCTCTTGCTTTTTCTACTCTTGCCTTTATACTCGCGCTGCTCTCGTTGGCAACAACACTGCGGAAGTCGTCATACGATATGCTGTCGACTTCTATCTGCAAATCTATTCTGTCAAGCAACGGTCCGGACAACTTGGATATATACCTATGTATCTCCGACGGCGTACACTTACATTCTTGCGTCTTTGAGCCGAGATTACCGCACGGACAGGGATTCATACTTGCCACCAACATAAATCTTGCTGGATATTCAAGCGTACGTTTTGCCCTAGATACGACTGCAGTCCCATCTTCAAGCGGCTGTCTCAACGTCTCCAAAGTGCGTCTTTGGTACTCCGGCATTTCGTCTAGAAACAATACTCCGTTGTGCGCAAGACTTATCTCGCCCGGCCGGGCGTTGACTCCTCCGCCCATAAGCGCAGGTACCGTCGCCGTATGGTGCGGCGTACGAAAAGGTCTGTTGACTACTATACCGACGCTGTCGTCGAGTATGCCTGCGACGGAGTGTATCTTGGTCACTTCAATTGCTTCTTCAAATGTCATATCCGGCATAATGGTCGGCACGCACTTTGCCATCATAGTCTTGCCTGCACCGGGAGGCCCTATCAAAAGCACGTTGTGACCTCCTGCAACGGCAATCTCCAAAGCGCGCTTTGCGACGTACTGTCCCTTGACTTCAGAGAAATCGACGCTATACTTATTTTCTGCGGCAATTGATACAAACTCGCTCGTTTTGAGCGGCTCGACTTGGCTCTTGCCCATCAAAAAGTCTGCCGCTTCAGCAAGTTTATCAAATGCGTATACCTCTATCCCCGAAATATAACTTGCTTCCTTTGCGTTCTTTGACGGAATAATAAACTTGCTATGTCCGTTCTGTATTGCCGATATTATAAGCGGCATCACTCCTCTGATAGCATTGATAGTTCCGTCTAGAGAAAGCTCTCCGAGAATAATATAATCCTTGTATGTTTGGCTCTCAATCTCTTCGTTGGCAATTAGTATACCCAGCGCTATTGCAAGATCAAAGTGCGAGCCTTCTTTCTTGGTATCCGCAGGCGCAAGATTGATAGTTATCTTGCGTATAGGATAGGTAAAAAGACTGTTCTTAATAGCAGACCTCACTCTCTCTTTTGACTCTTTTACAGCAGTATCTGCCAAGCCCACCGTGTCGTAGGCAGGCAGTCCTGCATTTAGGTCCACCTCTATCGCGACTTCATATCCTTCTACGCCGTTGAGGGCGTAACTCTTGGTCTTTGCCAGCATATTTACCTTATCTAGCCCTTTTGGCTTTTTTCTTTGAATTTGTCTTTTGCGGTTTTACATCCGTAGTTTCTCTCTCGTCTTCATTTGCCGCGTCGGATATATCTCTCTCTTTTTCAATAAGTTTTACGTTGGACGCCAACGTCATATCCACGGCTACATATAGCAAATAGAATGTCGCAAGCACTGTGATTATACTGAAGATGATTAAGAATGCATTCTTGCCTTCAAAGTCAAGCAACGACGCATTGTCTACTCCGCTTATAAAGCCGCTTCTCGAGAGCAACTGCGCCATATTTAGGAAAGACAGAGTTGCAAGCGAGCCGCCGACGATATACAGTCTGATATCCGGCGTTATGATAAGATACATCAATATGAGAACCAACCCCATAGGCAACACATCAATATTACCTTGCGCGCCAATTGCGCCGTATGCTACAAGCATAACGCCTGAAAGCAAGACAAGGTCAAGTCTGTTGGCTGTTCTGATATAGTGATAAATTACATATGCGCTCATTGCTATTACAAAAAGCCAATTGCAAATATCAAGGAACAAATTATCGGGTCTTATCTTGCCGCCTGCCGCAAAGATAGCATAAAGATTAAACGCATTGTCGGAAAGTTTTGAATTTGCCGACGCAAAGAATGCATACATCTTGGAAAATACGCACAATACGTCGCCTTTTGCGACTTCGCTCCAACACAACGGCAACGAAATCAAATAGAATACTGCAAAGCAAGCAGCCATCGTCACTGCGTTTTTAACTATAGACGACTTATCTGTGACGATTGCGTATATCTGATACAAAAGTATTACAGGCAAAAGTATCAACGCATAGTTGCTGAAGAACAATGCCAACGTGTAGAACACGCCCGTCGAAACGTATTTCTTTTGCAACATTGATATCGCCATTGCCACCAAAAATGCCATCGAAATAATGTGCACCGAGCCGTAAAGACTGCCGAACACGAAGAATACCGGCAAGATTGCGTAGATAAATCCGTAGGTCGTCGCAAGTCTCTCGTTTTGGTATTTTGAAGCGCAAGAGAAAAGCATATAACATATCGTGAGGTCGGCTATCATCATAGGCATCCTTACCAAAATGGAATAACCTACGCTCTCCATATTAAGAGCCTTGCCCAAATAACCGAGAATACCCATAAGCCATACGACGCCTTGCGAGTCGTAAACATAGCCCGAATAATATGACAAAATTCCTTTGTCGGCTACGCCCTTTGCAAGGTCGACCATCGCGTCGGTGATAGCGTTGCCCTCTGCAGTGGCAAGCACTGTAATAAATCTCACAACAAACGCTACGAGAAGCACATAAATAAATTTTGCGGTATTGCCAGTCATTGCATTGAGGAACTTGTCCCCGCCCGTCACGCCGTCGTTGGGGTGCATACCGACTTTGTTTTGAAGTATGCTCTTTATCATAAAGAACATACCGACTATTATTCCCGCAGAAATGACGGTGAACATTACTACGAATGTAATAGAACCGCCGTCAGCCATATCGTAGCCTTCTTTCATACGAAGTATAACCAACTCTTCGTCTTCCGGCGCGCTCTCAACCTTTTGAAGTGAAATATTGTCAAAAGATACGTTGCCGGTGCCATTTACGCTTTCGCTTCCAACTGCTACCAAAAGTTCGACTTCTCCGCTTACCGTCGAAGTAAAGTATTGCGAAACTTGGGACCAGCCGTCGGTAGTAATTGACGAAATTACTCCGACAGTATCGACCGCGCCGCTAATAAACACTCCCGCGCTGGAACTTACGGAGTCGATTTTCATATAAGCCGATAACTTGTAGATAGCATTCTTTTCCAATCTGACTTTCTGAGATATATAGTTGAATCCCGACGAAGACGGATTGAGGCGCATATAATACTTGCCGAGCGCAGAATCGTATTCGCTTGCCTGAGAATCGTTGCGCACCCAATTGACAGTAGTGCCCGACTTGATATTCCAACCGTCGGCAATCATTTCTTGCGAATTATAATTTTCAAATCCGCCGTTGACGACAATTTCGCTGTCGTAATCTACTTTATTGCTATTGCACCCCACCAGCGCCACCAAGGCAATGAGAGCAATCAAAGTGATAATTAAGAGTTTTTTGCTTTTCATAGTTATCCTCTTGAAAGA
>WSNH01000032.1 GCA_013316135.1 Clostridia bacterium | reverse complement strand
ATTATATATTGAGTGATAAAATAACCTTGATAAATAGTTTTTCTTTGGGGGAAATGTCTATGAATTTGACTAAGAAAAGCAAACTTACCGCGCTTATTATTGTAGCGGTAATGTGTTTGGCGATAATTGTTACTGCGAGCGTAATTTTTGCTCCCAAGTTCTATAAAGGTAGCGATACGGAAATTGATAATGCCGCAAATAATCCTTATAGCGGTTATGACGCGGGAGGGTACGGAATGACGCAAAGTATTACTTTTGACAAAAGTAATATGGCGTTGGCATTGGCTAGACAAGACGAGAATGACCACGTTTGGATTTATTTTCCCTCCACAATTTATATGGATGTCACAGAGAATTTGCAAAGTTTAAAATATGGGTATCATTTTTATGCCCATTTTGGTGGTTCTGGAAATACCGACAATTATCACACTTTGTTTCATTCGGCGATGGGCTATTATCTTGACGGAAACGGAAATCAAAACGGCAAGTACGTTACGGCTTGGCAGAATGACGCTAATATGATGAGATATTTTAATAATTATACTTTCATAGGCGACCCAAATACGAATATTGATCTTCAATGGGGATCTCCCGACGTATATGGCGGTGTTAAAGGGAGCAGCAGTAAGGCGTCTAACTGGACTTGGAATCAATCCGGAGGCGATAATGTAAGTTATACCGTTACTGATTACAATGGCGGTAATTATTATTCTTCTCTACATATGAGGACTGACTGTAGAATGTTTGGTATGCCAAGCCTTACCGGTACTTACAATTATCAGCGTTTGTCAGGCACTCCGATATTTTTGACGCACGAATGGGGCAACAGAGTACTTGGTATGGGCGGAAACAAAGTCTATAAATGGACTTTGAATAACACTGTTGACGCAACTACTGCTGCTGCGTACGGTAAAAGACCGGAAGGCGTAAACGAGGATATCCCAATACTCGACGATATAAAGATTAGCATAAATTTATATGACAAATCGTCTTTGCTCAGCGCAATGAAGGCATTGGATAACAAATACAACGCTATCTCAAACACCGGGCTTTTGATTGGCGGAGAAAGCAACAGATACGAGGCATTTAAAAAAGACGTTGTTGAAAACTATTTGAATAAGAGAGAGGTCACACAGGCTTTAATTTCTAAAAAGTTGGAAGAAGTCAACGCTTATACATTCAATACGTATATCTCCATTCCGTCTTTGGGATATGAAAACAGCCCTCAGACGGTAGATTATACCGGCAATGCGTATGGATTGAATGATTTCTGGATTGGATATAACGGCAATATTCCTAATACGACTACGCCAATGTCCACTTGTTTCACTTCAGGCACTATGAACTATTCTGCAACAGGTTTTAGCGGAAGTTCTACTCCTGTCGACGACGGTAATAAAAACAACATTACAGAAGCGGGGTATTATACTGTGACCTTTGCTCCCGACTCCAATGTGAAGACTATTACCGTAGGAGGATATAATATCAATGTCAAGTTTGTTTGGCAAGACAACACTGTCACAGAAAGGACGGCTTATCTATGGATAAAGCCTGCAGAGATAATATTATCTCCCAATATGGCCACGACGGTGGAGATGGCTTATAAAGGCAATACTCCAAATACGATTACCGGATTGCCTTCGGGCGCCCAAATCACGCTGAAAGGCTCGGGAAATACCGCAACGGTGCAATTGAGTAATATAAAACGATCTGAAGATAACGTGCTTGCTTGGAACGGAGTGGGCGACACTTTGG
The DNA here is from genome assembly GCA_013316135.1 of Clostridia bacterium. Taxonomy (GTDB): domain Bacteria; phylum Bacillota; class Clostridia; order Christensenellales; family UBA3700; genus RACS-045. Next base: position 8,668 of record WSNH01000032.1, on the reverse strand, counting down.
AATTTCCTGATGTGACTGACGAACCTCAAAAGGTCTATTTTAGAGTATCGGCAAATAATCACGTAGATAAATACGGCGAATTTACCGTAAAAATCAATCCTGCGGATATCAGCGTCAAGATAAAACGCTTTGAACAAACTTTTAATTCTAACCTTTTGGATTCGGACGGAATGTTTGCAGAGATGCTTGACGGCTCCACGCCCAATATCCTTGACGCCACAACATTTGAGGAGACAAAAAATTATCTCCAAGATATTTTGACTTTTGTAATTCTGAAAAATGACGGCAACGGTTATTTTAATCCCGCAGTCGATAAGCCCAATGCAGGAAATTATACGATAAGTGTAGAAAAGAATGAAGCGTGGACGAAAAGAATAAACAATATATCTTTTGTTGACGCGTCCAACTCTAATGCTTACCAGATTACTCCCAAAGCAGTTGAAGTCACTTGGATACTTAAAGATAATAAGTGGTATGACAATGCGCGAGGACACAGACCCGACGTAAAACTGACGGAGGGGCAGGATACTTGCGGACAGACGGTAGGATTGACTTCTGTCGATGTACTTGGCGATAAAGGCACAGAACTTGACGCCAGCAGAAATGCCGTCAATGCGGGGACATATACGGCAAAAGTGGAAAGCACCAATCCCAACTTTGTTATTTCCAACAATACACGCGAGTTTACTATCTATCCTCGTAAGATAACCGTTGATATACAGAATAGACAGACGGTATATGCTTCTAGCGGAGATATAGATACGCAAAACGCGCAATATTATAACGTAATATTAAAGAATAATAACAACAATGAGGCATATGTTGCGACTCTTGATTCGGAGATCGCGACCGTCACACATCAAACAAGCGCTCTCGTACATAGTAATTATAGTGACGTATTTACCGTAAATATTAGACCTAACGCTACGGCGGGCAATTATTATGCTGCGGGTGAACATATTCTTGAGTTTGTATCTCTAAACAGTAATTACGATATCACCGGTACGGACGGAAAGTTTACTGTATTGTCGGCAAATTTGACTGTGTCAATTCAACAACTTCCTCCAAAAGTGTATAATGCCGAGACTCAAAATATTATTCTTGAACTTACACCAGGTTTAGACGGCAACGTCGTTCTCTACGGATATGAACTTGAGCATTTCGACGAATGCGTCAATATTGAGTATAGCGCAAACGGACAAGACGGCTCTTGGAGCGAAACTCCTTTGACTATTACCAATGTAATCGAGTCTCCTAAGACTGTTTATTACAAGGTAAGCGCTCCCAACCATACAGAGTACATAGGCAACTTTACCCAAGAGATGACTGCTGTCAATATCATGGTATACTTTGACGGACAGAAAGATACTGTATATTACGGTAGTGAAATACCCACTTCTGACCAACTTTTGACTATCTGTAATAATCGTTTTACTGTATCTGAAAGATTGGTAGACGAAGGTGGCGGAATATCTTTGGGAGAACTTAAGGATATTCATCCTGCTGCAATATTTGATTTCTATCTTTTGGATTCAAAGACCGCTCAGGCAGTTGTCAACCGCAATGCCGACGCAGGTTCTTACACCGTTACGCACAGATTGAAAGCAGGCGTATCCGAAGATATCAACAACTTCAACGTAATCTATCACCTTGACGAAGTTACCGGAAAGAGGGACAATGTCGACGTTTATACCATAAGTCCCAAGCCATTACAAGTCGTTTGGGAACAGAGCGGAGACAGATGGACCGGCGAAGGCAAAGATCATTATATTTTCAACAATATTATACCTACCGTATTCCCGACTGCTCCAAACAGTTATGACGGCAAGGAAAATATCGTTCCGGGTGATAATATTTATCTGGCAGGTATAGATCTAGAAGGTTCAAGAGTTAATATAGAAGGATATACGGTTACAACCAAGTTGACTACCGACCGCAACCAACGCAATTATATTCTCGTAAACGATACGCATACCTTCTATATAGATCCTCTTGAGGTCAAAATAGTCATCAAGGATCAATATGCAAAATACGGTCAAGCAAGACAAATACCGCTTGGAGAACTTATAGACCCAATTAGCGTTGGCGCAATATGGGACTATGCTCAGGGCAGCGAAGCAAGATTTTTCTCTGATCATTATAGCAACTATAAGTTTATATCTCAGGCTCATTCCGCAGACGGTTCCACTTTGGTTGACGTAGGGGAATATCCTATTGGAATTACCGCCAATACCAAGGACGGTATGGACGGTACTATTCGCGACAATTACAAAGTTACGGTAGTTACGACTGAGGAAGGCAAGAGCGGTACGTTCCACATTACTCCTGCAGATATTCACTTTACCGGTAGACAGTATAATATTGCTTATGACTTACAGGAAGATACTGTACTTACCAAGCAGGCGCTTATAAACAGAATTACCACAGGTCTGGAAGACAGGGGCGTTTACGCAAACCAGTTTGAAGTCTTGATGAGCGAAAGATTTTTACAGTCAGACACTTCTGTCAATGAAGACAATGCAAAGTGGGTAGACGCAACTGAGGCGGTTACAAAAGATATTGACTGCGCAAAATATTACGTATTGTTGAAAGTAACTCATCCAAAAGGCAATTTTAATCCTTTTAGCGCAACTGTAGAACTCAATATTCTTTCAAATTGGGTATCTGTAATCATAGGCAAAGGAGTTACTGACGCCGAGTATGGTTATACGGTGTTCTCTTCGGAAAAAATCTTTGAGAAGTTGGAGATTTTGAGCATAGCCGGCTTTATGACTGAAAGTGGCGATCAGTTGTGGAATACCAATGAAGAAGAGGCAAAGAATATGCTCAAAGAATACGTGCAAATGTACGTGGGTTTGGGCGACCTCAAGACTGAGATGGAGAATAACGCAAGCGTAGGCGATTATTCAATATATATGAGAGTAATCAAGAACGGAGAATATGAAAACTTCCGTTTCCTCTCTCGCGACGGCGAAAGCGATACTTCCAATATCAACGCATATCACGTCGGACCGAGAACTATCACGGTCGAGTGGGGCGAAATGGACGAAGAATACGGAGACCACGGCAACAGCCATACTGGATACACTATTGTTGGCGTAGTCACCGGTGAAGAAGATTTAGTTAGATTTGGATTGACGTATTCTATTGATATGGAAGTTGACCGTAATACCGCTCGATTTGAAGGAGGACACGCTTTTGCAGCAGGCTCTTATATTGCTCAAGTTGTTAGCGTAAGCAATCCCAACTATACGATTGATCCAAATGACGAACGACTTACGACCTCGTTTGTTATCAGACCTAAGGAAATCGAGATAAACCTTCACGACAGGACTTTTGTCTACGGTGCGGAGAATGCTCGTGTTGACAAGATCAACGAAGCGCTCAACGTATATTCGCAGACGCCTAATTATGACGTGGTATCCAAGACTCCGTTTGTAGGCAGTGACAAGCGCGATAATATATTTGAGATTTATTTTGACGGAAGTATTGCAGATGGGCTCAATTATATACCTGTAGGCGAATACGTTATCAACGCAAGACAAGTTCATACTACGGTATCTGTCAACTATCAAGTCACGGTTGTCGGTACCGGCAAGTTGAAGATTGATAAGACAAGCGCAGGTCTTAGCGTCAAGCAGTTGACCACACTTTATTTCGACGCATCCGATCAAGTAATTAGTATTGACAGAGATTGGCTTGTACTTTCGGGCGATGCTGATGTCATAAGAGAAAATGCTGCGATAAGTTATAAATTTGTATCTAGAGAAGATTATAAAGATACGACCACTACTGAATATACTCCCGAGGGCGAATATACAGTCAGAGATTCGGGAAGATACGTTATCAGCGTTCGGATAGAGGCTGACAATCACGATTTTTATGTCACGGATGTCAATCTCAACGTCACTCCTGCCAATGTTATAATCAATATGAGTCAGGCAGAGAAGACTTACGGAGATACCCTTGCCAATATGATTGCAAAAGCGCAAGATGAGGGTATCAAAGATATTGTGACGCTCTCCGATTGGCTGAAAGTCAAGTGCGGTATAACTATCGAAATGTATCGCGACTTTGGCGGCGGCAACAGACCTCAATGGGATATCACCGATTATGCGCTCAAAGACTTTGAGTTCTATGTAGTAGATCCTAACAAAGTTTCCGGAGAAGGCGGTGACGAATTGGTTCCGGGATCGTATCAAAACAACGTCGGCGAGTATCGCGTATATCACAGAATGGTCAGCGGGGCTTTGGCAAGCAACTATATCGTAGAATATTATCAAGAGCCGGGCGTGTCTTCTAAGTGTAACGCTCAAGCTTATAAGATAATTCCAAGATCCGTAAAAGTAAGTTGGGATGTAACAGATAAAGCAGATTGGAATACTAACCATACTCAGTATTATTACACGGGATCCACACCGGGACTTGTAGCAATGTTCTATGCTCTTGAAGATGAGAGCGGCGAACAGCCATCAGTGCGTTTGCAAATCGACGGTATGGAAAATATCAATGTCAACGATAACGGCGGTCATTATACGGCGAAAGTTGTTCACAGCAATTGGGAGAGCAACCAATACGCAACCAACTATACTCTCAAAGATGATACTTACGAATACAGCATTGTCCAGAGACCTATTAGAGTTACTATTGACGACCAATACAAAGGCGTTTACGGCTCGGTAAACGGTGGGGTCGAAGTCTCTCAAGGAGAATTTAGTATTTTTGATATTAAGTCAGGTGAAAATATAGAAACATTGCAGGGCAATCCGATAGAACTTATTCTTGAAAAAGTCGGCTTGGGCGCTGATAAGTTGTTGCCTGCAGGCTCGTATAAAATAAGCGGTATTTGTCACAATGACAACTATGACGTTACGTTTGTAGGAAAAGACGGCGGAGATTATGGCTGGCTTAAGGTAAGCAAAGCGGTATTCAGCCTATCTACCACCACGTATAGAGATGTAAAATATCTTGGCGTAGAATTTACGCTTGATTTCAAATCCATTCTTCCAATCAGCAAAGACGCATTTGTTGCGGGCGACGATTGGGAGAGCGCTTGGGAAAACGCCGAGATTACTTATATCCAGAACGGAACAAATGTAGATGAACCGGTGTTCACGGGCGCAGGAATTGTGAGAGTGACATATACGTTGACTTTTGACAACTATCAAGATTTCACGAGCGTGTTTGAAGTAGACGTTCAGAAGGCAATAGTCAACGTAAGTCTCAATGGAGTTTCCAGCGATTATGGCAACGAATTGTTGGATTCCCAAGAAATCTTTGCAAACGCTAACGTAACGCTTGCAGACGACTCCGATCCAATTAGAATAGCAATCGAAGATATTATCACTCTTTTTGTAGACGGCAACGCCGTAAATGCAGGCAAGTACAATATAGATTTTAATTACATAGGTGACGAGGCAAACAACTTTGTCGTTAAACTTATTGACAACTATGGCAAGTATGAGATTAAACCTAGAGTTGTTAATATAGTATGGGCAATGAATGAAGACGACGCTTCCTTTGACGGAGAGGGCTATGTCTTTGACGGCAAGCCACACAGGATAATCTATGGCGTAGACAATGTCTTGAGCGGAGATACAATTGATCCAAGATTTGAAGAGGTCAGTCAAAAGGATCAAGCAAAGACTTATACAGCAAGATTGATTAGTATTGGCAACAACGGAAATTACGTTATGCCTGAAGAGCGCTCTTTTGAGTGGACGATCAAGCCTAGATCTGCCAGCGTAACGTGGGCGGTGGGCGATTATACCTACGACGGCGCGTACAAGGTTCCTACTGCGCAAATCAATGCAAACGATATATTGATCGGCACTTCTTGCGGAATCAATGTCAGCGGCGGAGAAATCAACGCGGGCAATTATGAGGCTCTTGCTACGGCTACGAGTCCCAACTATATAATTGTCAACGCAAAGCAGCCTTTTACTATCAAGCCAAAACAAATTCAAATTGATTGGAGCAACGATACGTTCGTTTATGACGGTCAACTTCACGCTCCGACGGCATCGATTAAGGACGGTGAACTTTGCGGAAACGATAAGATAGAGAATATTACTGTCGGAGGCGCTCAAAAGAATGCGGGTACTTATACCGCAACAGTAATTGGGCTTGACAATCCTAACTATACTGTAGCGGGCGCAACCAAAACTTTCGTAATCGAAAAGAAAGTAGTTACGATATACTGGACAGATACTCAGTTGGATTACACCGGAAATGAAATTACTCCTAATGCAATTGTTAATATCGGAGATATCGTGTCCGGCGACAAAGTTACAGTAGAGATAAGCGGCGGAAAGACAGATGTAGGCTCTTATACTGCGACTGCTGTCGGCGTAACCAATGACAACTATGTATTGGCTCCCAATTCCGTAAAAGAAATGCAATTTACAATCGACAAGGTCAACAATGAATTTGACGGATTGTTCGGCAAGGGTGACAGCAATAGCGATATCGTTGGTATTCCGTGGACTGGAGAGAATAAGCCGTCAAATAAATTTGGCGGAGAAGTAATAATTAAATATTACGAAGACGAGGCTTGCACAAAAGAGATAGACGTCAACAAAATCAAGGACGGAACTTACTGGGCAGTGGCATACGTCGCAGGTACTGACAACTATAACGAACTTGTTTCGAGTCCGTTGGAGTTTACGATAGACAATGGTATCAATATCGGACTTGCAGTAAGCGGTATCGTCATATCTATGATAATGCTCGGCGCTGTGCTCACGATAATACTCGTAGTCAATAAAAAGAGAAAGGGAGGTAACGTATAATGAATATATTGATTAGCGCTACTACTGCTACTCAACTTACAGTCTGCCTTATCTTCCTATTGTTGATATTGGCTTTGGAAGTATTTGCTTTCGTCGGACTATTTATGTGGAGAAAAAAGGCTTTACAACCCAAAAAGCATTCGGCGAATAGTACTGTTACTCAACAGACAGCTTCGTCTGACCAAGAGACGCGCAATGAGTCTGCTTTGACAGAGTCGGAGCAGACCGGTGAGCCTCAAGTTGAGTCTCAGACCTCGCAGGAAAGCGTCGTGGCAGAAGAGATTCAACCTGTGCAGTCTGGCAACGAACAGTCTGAGCAGACCCAAGACGCTACAGCAAATCAACCTGAGCAAGAGGACAAAAAGCAGGAAAATACGCAGGCGTTTGCATTTGTCGCTCCGTTTGCTTTATTATCGGCGGCTTCAGGCGTTTCCTCTTTGAGAGGAGCGGTTTACGCTTTTGCTATAATTTGTATGATAGCCGCAGCAGGCGCCGTTGCATTAGCGGTAGTGTTTGCAATACAAATATCTAAGAAAAAGGACGAGCCCGTCACCGAACCGGCTCAAGAACCTGTCGAGGAAGTTGTCGAAGAGCTTGCTCCTCAGCCTGTCGAAGAAATTGTCGAACCAGAGCCTCAACCCGAGCCGGAACCTGTAGTTGAAGTAGCGCCGGTTGTCGAAGAGCCAATAGAAGTAGTGGCAACTACCGATGAAGACGACGATGACGATGATGAGGACGACGAAAAAGAAGAGGAAGAGGAAAGCAGAATTTTTGTAGAGACAGACGACGGAGGTTACTTTATAATTCTTGAGAGAACCTTTACGGCGAGAATTATACAGGCAAAGAAACAAGTCAAAGAATATTATTCTCATATCAAAAACGCGTTTTTATCTTTCAAGAAAGTCAGCGCAAGAATGAGTAAGCCGAGGGAATCTTTCCGCTATGGCAGAGCAACGATTGCGCGTTTGGCTGTCAGAGGTAAGACTTTGAGACTGTATCTCGATTTGGATCCGATGAATTATACAGACGGTAGATACAAGGTTGAGGATATGTCTGATATAGCAACTTATGCAGATACTCCGTTGCTTATCAAGATTACCAATGAGCGCAGATGCGAGTACGCTATCGAATTGATTGAAGATTTGATGATCAAGATAGACGCTGTAGCCGATGATAAGTTTGAAGAAGTCGATTACGTTGAAAAGATGCCTTTTGAATCTACCGACGAACTTGTTGACAAAGGCTTGATTGTCAAAAAACTTGCCAAAGGTACCTCACTCTTTGACTCCAAAGTCGTTGACGTGCTTACGCCTGCTGACGACGAAGGCGATACGCACGTAAGTGTTGATTCCGATCCTATATCTGACGAAGATAGTGATATTGCAGATACCTATGAGCGTAGTTTTACTGCAAAACTTATGCAATCAGACGTATCGGTAAAGCAGTTCTATTCTCAACTCAAAAATCATTTGTTATCTTACGGTAAAGTCAATGCGAGAATGACCAAGAAGAGAGAAGTATTCCGTTTTGGCAAAGTAGTTGTCGCAAAAATGTCTTTGAGAAGTAAGACTTTGAGACTTTATTTAGCGCTCGATTACGGTAAGTATAAGGATGGCAAGTTTATGGTTGAAGACGCGTCGAGCGTCAAGGCAGTTGAAGATACGCCGTTGCTTTACAGAATTGCAAATGAGCGTCGTTCGCGTTTTGCAAAACAACTTATTGACGAAATGCTTAAGTCTTTAGGCGCAGAACAAGGCGAGAGGACAAACATTGATTATACCGCGGAATTGCCATATAAAACCGACTCGGAGGAGTCGTAATCCAAGAATTTCTTAAACTCCTCCTTGTCATCAAGCAACTTCATTGCCTTTTCCGCA
>WSNH01000031.1 GCA_013316135.1 Clostridia bacterium | reverse complement strand
TACTGCAACACAGCAGCAAGGGACGACCCAAGGCGCTAAAAAGACGGTAGTAGTCAAGAAAGTTGTTAAGAAGGTTGCTGCAAGCGGCGGAGCGGTAGAGGCAGATAAGGCAAAAACTTCTTTGGAAGGGACTCAAGGCGCGATTGACGCAGAAAATCCTACCGGCAAAACAGGAAAAACTGTCAAAAAGGTGGTTGTAGTCAAGAAGGTTGTCGCTTCTTCGGCGTCTGTCGACAAACAGCAGTCTATAGTAGACGGCGCGCAATCGGAGCAGACCCAACCGCAAAAGAAAAAAACGGCTGTCAAAGAGCAGCCTGCAGAAGAGAAGATATCCTCTCAAGAGATTGCAGACGGCGAAAAGGCGGTTATTGAAAGCGTAGCCGCAGAGGATAAGACGGAAGACGTCAAATCTGAAGATAATAAAGCCGACAACGTTTTGGAAGACAAGGCGTCGCAAGATAAAGCGTCTTTGGCTCAAGATGACCAAGCAGACGAAAAAAATCACGAGGCAGAAGGCGAAACAGTTCTTACCAAAGTCGATAAAAAGGCGGAAAAGGCTGCGAAAAAGGCTGAAGAGAAGCGTAAGGCAAAAGAATTAAAAGAAAAGGCTAAGAAATATAATAGCACTGAATTTGTTCACTTTGAGTCGACTGCCGAAGAGGGGCTCAACGACACTCAGATAGAAGAAAGACAGTTGAGAGGTTTGACCAACTATCAAGACAACTCGATATCAAAGTCCTATCTCAAAATTTTTACGTCGAATATATTCACGCTCTTCAATTTGGTCAATATTTTTCTCGTATGTCTGATAATAATTTTCAACGGACAACTCAAGAATATGTTGTTTGCGGGCATTGCGCTCGTCAATCTTGTCATAGGCATTTTCCAAGAGATAAGATCTAAGCGCGCTCTTGACAAACTCTCATTGGTGTCCGCTCCCTCTATAGACGTTGTACGCAATGGACAGATTGTGAGTATTTCTACCGATCAAATCGTCATTGATGACGTAATAATACTCAAGCAAGGCAGCCAGATACCGACAGACTGTATAGTTGTCGGCGGAGAGTGCGAGGCAAACGAATCGCTTCTTACCGGCGAACAGGACGATATACATAAAGGTCTCGGCGACCGACTTATGTCGGGTAGTTTCGTACAGGCGGGCACTTGCAAGGCAAGGGTAATCGCCGTCGGCGAAGACACTTACGCGTCAAAACTTATGAGCGAAGCAAAGAAGTTCAAAAAATCCAAATCAGAACTTATGCGCTCTATAAATTGGATTATCAGAATAGCCACGGTAATTATTTTCCCGCTCGGCATTATGATGTTCTTCACCAATCGCAAGTATTCTCCGAGTATTTCCGGCGCGGTAACTAGTACGGTTTCGTCAGTCATAGGTATGATACCCGAAGGTTTGGTAATGCTGACTTCCATAGCGCTTGCTTTGGGTATTATTAGACTTGCAAAAAAGCGTACGTTGGTACAGGATTTGTATTCCATTGAGGCGCTTGCCAGAGTCGACGTGCTTTGTCTAGACAAGACGGGTACGATCACCGAAGGCACAATGCAGGTTGAGAATGTCCACGTGTATTCGTCTATGTGCGGATCTGCGGACGATATAATGGCGAATATGGTAAAGGCGCTGGGCGCAAACAACGCTACGTTTGAAGCCTGCGCGGAATATTTTTCGTCTAACGAGACTTTCAAAGTGACCAAACTTATGCCGTTTTCTTCGGCAAGAAAGTGGAGCGGAGCAAGTTTTGACGGCGTGGGTACCTTTATAGTAGGAGCGCCGGAGTTCGTACTTAAAGAGAGGTACGATACCGTCGAGCGCAATGTCAACGAATACGCTATGCAGGGATTTAGAGTTTTGGTGCTTGTCAACACAACGGAAGAACTCAAAGACTCGCAGATGGATACCAATCAGATGAGTTTGATTGCGCTGATAGTTTTGAGCGACAAGATAAGAAGCACGGCGCCCGCGACGTTTGATTATTTCGAGCAGCAGGGCGTTGAACTTAAGGTTATATCGGGAGACAATCCGCTTACCGTTTCCAAGGTAGCAGAAAGAGCGGGTTTGAAGAATGCGGAAAAGTATGTCGACGCGTCGGTAGATTTAGATACTACGGAAAAGATATATGAAGCGGTCGAGAAATATACGGTATTTGGCAGAGTTACGCCAAGTCAAAAGAAAGAACTCGTTGCTGCGCTCAAAGCGCACGGTCATACAGTCGGTATGACCGGCGATGGCGTCAACGACGTTATGGCGCTCAAAGAAGCCGATTGCTCAATCGCAATGGCGAGCGGATCGGACGCAAGCCGTAACGTGGCGCAACTGGTTTTGCTGGATTCCGACTTTTCGGCATTGCCGAGCGTAGTCAGCGAGGGCAGAAGAGTTATCAACAACATTGAGAGAGCCTCTTCGCTCTTCCTTGTCAAGACTACGTTCAGCGCGGTGCTTTCGTTGCTTCTCATCATATTCCAATTTGCGACGTATCCATTCGAGCCGATACAACTCACGCTCATCAACGCGTTGTTTGTAGGCGTGCCGTCCTTTATATTGGCATTGGAGCCCAACGACAGAAGAGTCAAAGGCAACTTCTTGAGTAAGGTGTTCAAACGAGCCTTGCCGGCGGGACTTACCGTAGCCTTTGCAATCATACTGGTATGTTGGATGTACAACGATATAGGTTTTGACGTATCTCCGCAGATATCCACGATGAGCGTATTTATTACCGCGTCGGTATCGTTTATAGTGTTGATGCAAGTATGTATGCCGTATACAAAAGACAAGATATTTATGCTTGCTCTGTTGCTTGTGGCGTTTATATTCGTGGTGAGCAATCCTTTCTTCAGCGAGAAATTCTCGTTGGTAACGCTTTATCCGGATATGATTATAAAACTTGTCATAATTATAATCTGCATAGTTCCGCTTATGGCGTTTATGCGCGTGGAAATAGAGGCTTTCAAGGCGCTTTTCAAGGAGACCGGAGGATTTATCAACAAAGAGAAAAACAAGGTCAAAGAGTTTTTCAATAGATTCGACAATAAAAAATAATAAGGAGTTTTGTTAATGACTAATGAAAAGGTGTTGGTGATTGACTTTGGCGGTCAATACAACCAACTTATCGCAAGAAGAGTAAGAGAACACAACGTGTATTGCGAGATGTATCCCTACACGATTTCAATGGAAAAAATCAAGGCGCTCAATCCTATTGGTATTATATTTACAGGCGGTCCCAACAGCGTTTACGAAGAGGGCGCGCCAAAGATAGATAAGGAAATATTCGAGTTGGGCGTGCCGGTGCTGGGAATTTGTTACGGCTGTCAACTCATAGCGCATACGCTCGGCGGTAAGGTAGAGCACGCTGAAAAGAGAGAATACGGCAGACAGGAAGCAAAATACGACACCGACAGTTTGCTCTTCAAAGGTCTTGACAAAAAGGGCGTATGTTGGATGAGCCACACCGATCACGTTGCCGCGCTTCCCGAGGGATTTAAGGTCACGGCAAGCACCGATACTTGCAAGGTTGCGGCTTTTGAAAACAGGCAAAAGGGCATTTACGGTATGCAGTATCACCCCGAAGTTATGCACACCCATCAAGGTTTGGATATGCTCAAAAACTTCTTATACAACATTGTAAAAGCAAAGGGCGATTGGACTATGTCCAACTTTGTCAGCAATTCTATTGCGCAACTCAAGACAAAGATCGGAGATAAGAAAGTGCTTTGCGCTTTCAGCGGCGGCGTAGATTCGGCAGTTGCCGCAACGCTCATACACAAGGCTGTTGGAGATCAGTTGACTTGTATCTTCGTAGATCACGGTCTTTTGAGAAAGAATGAGGCGCAAGAAGTAATGCAAGTCTTCAAAGAAGATATGGGTATGAACGTAATACTTGCAGACGCGTCGCAAAGATTTTTGGAGAAGTTGAGCGGAGTAAAAGACCCAGAAAAAAAGAGAAAGATAATAGGCAAAGAGTTTATAGACGTCTTTGAAGTCGAAGCGAATAAGATCGGCGCGGTAGATTATCTCGTACAGGGCACCATTTATCCCGACGTAATCGAATCGGGATTCGGTAGCAGCGCTGTCATCAAATCTCACCACAACGTGGGCGGACTTCCCGACGTAGTCAACTTCAAGGAGATAATAGAGCCGCTTAGAGATTTGTTTAAAGACGAAGTTCGCAAAGTAGGCTTTGAATTGGGGCTTCCACACGACGTCGTAATGCGTCAGCCGTTCCCAGGACCGGGACTTGCTATAAGAATAATAGGCGATATTACTAGCGAAAAGTTGGAGATATTGAGAGACGCGGACTATATCTTCAGAGAAGAAATCAAACTCAACGGACTTTCCGACAAGATTTGGCAGTACTTTGCCGTACTTACAGATATGCGTAGCGTAGGAGTAATGGGAGATAGCCGTACTTACGACTATACTTTGGTGTTGAGAGGCGTTACTTCCGTCGACGCAATGACGGCAGATTGGGCAAGAATACCTTACGACGTACTTGAGAAGATTTCCACGAGAATTGTCAACGAAGTAAAGCATATCAACAGAATTGCTTACGATATTACGTCAAAGCCGCCTGCAACTATCGAGTGGGAATGATGTGTTTGGCTTTAAGTTAGGCGTCGCAATTTTACACGGCAATAATGCTTTCTCTACGTCTTCAAACTTGACGTACGGCAAGTACGCCTGCGTTCGTTTTTATCGTATAGAAAACATTCTTACTCGTGAAAATCTTACGCCCCTCCCTTCTCGCAAAACTTGAAGGGGTATTATCTTGTCATTTCGACTGTAGCGTAGCGGAATGGAGAAATCCCAATCATTATAATAATGATGGAGACCTCTCGACTGCGCTCGAAATGACAAAAAGATAACACGAGATTACAATTAAAAAACAACACCCTGCCAAATTGTGACAAGGTGTTGGGTATAAATCAAAAGTGAGATTAGAACAACTTTTCTATTATTGCTTTTGCAGCCTTACGTCCTGCGCCCATAGCGAGTATGACCGTTGCCGCGCCGGTAACTGCGTCTCCGCCTGAATATATGCCGTCTATACTCGTCTGCATTGTTTCTTCGTCGACTACTATCGTTCCCTTTTTGGAAAATTCCATACCTGCGCACGACTTGCGTACAAGCGGATTGGGACTTGTGCCAAGCGCTACGATAACTTGGTCTACGTCGATGACAAATTCGCTGCCCTCTATCGGCTCAGGTCTTCTGCGTCCCGATGCGTCAGGCTCGCCGAGTTGCATCTTTACGCACTTGATACCGCATACCTTACCGTCCTTGCCGAGAATCTCCACAGGATTTGTGAGAAGTACCAACTTAATACCCTCTTCTTCTGCGTGGTCTATCTCTTCGGCTCTTGCCGGCATCTCTTCTCTGCCTCTGCGATAGATTATGTATACCTCGCCGCCGCCTATTCTCTTGGCAGTACGCGCCGCGTCCATAGCCACGTTGCCTGCGCCTATGACTGCAATAGACTTGCCGCAGTATATAGGCGTAACAGCGTCTTCTTTATAAGCCTGCATAAGGTTGGCTCTCGTCAAAAGTTCGTTGGCAGAAGACACGCCGTTGAGATTTTCACCCGGTATATTCATAAACATAGGCAAGCCTGCGCCGGTGCCTATAAATATCGCGTCGTACTGCTCTTTGAGTTCTTCAAACGTGACAGCCTTGCCAACAACGGTGTTGAGTTTAAACTCTACTCCAAGCGCTTTGAGTTTGTCAATTTCCTTGGCTACGACATCGTCTTTGGGAAGTCTGAACTCGGGAATACCGTATACTAATACCCCACCGGCTTTGTGGAACGCCTCAAATACCGTCACTTTAAAGCCTGCTTGAGCGCAGTCAGCCGCGCAAGCAAGTCCTGCAGGTCCGCTGCCTATTACCGCAACGCTCTTACCGTTGGGCGCAGGCGCTTTTAATGCCGAAGTACCTTTCTTGAGTCCATAGTCGCCCACATATCTCTCCAATGCGCCTATCGCTACGCTTCCACCGAGTTTTGCTTTGCGAATACACTTGCCCTCGCATTGATTTTCCTGCGGACATACTCTGCCGCATATTGCAGGCAAAAGCGAAGATTGACTTATGACTTCCAATGCGCCGTCCTTGTCGTTTTGCGTAAGGCATTTTATAAATGCGGGTATATTTATACCCACCGGACATCCGGTACGGCAAGGCGCATTCTTGCAGTTGATACATCTCGACGCTTCCTCCAACATAAGCGCGTCGTCAAAGCCTAAATTTACCTCTTTAAAATTGTGTATTCTCTCTTGCGCCGATTGGTGCAAGGTCTTATTTCTAGGTGCGTTGTTCATCTCTCAACCTCTCAAATTACATTTCTGCTCGTGCTCGCGGTAGAACTTAGATCTCATCATTGCCTCGTCAAAGTCTACTTTGTGCCCATCGAATTCGGGTCCGTCAACGCAAGCGTACTTCGTTTGTCCGTCAACGGTAAGTCTGCATCCGCCGCACATACCTGTGCCGTCAACCATAATAGTATTCATAGATACCACTGTGGGTATGTTATATTTTCTCGTAAGTTCGCTTACGTTTTTCATCATAATCATAGGTCCTACGACAAGTACGCAATCTATCTTATCGCCCGCGTCTATCCTCTCTTGCAAAACTGTGGTAACAAATCCCTTAGTACCCAAAGAACCGTCGTCTGTGGATATATACACGTTGTCGCAATTGGCTTTGAACTCGTCTATATCAAAGAGAAGTTCTTTTGTTCTCGCGCCCATTATTACGTCGCTCTTCAAGCCCTTTTGACGGCGGAGTTTTGCCTGCGGATATATTACCGCGCAACCTATACCGCCGCCGACAAGTACCAAGTTTTGATATTCGTCCAAGTCTGTTGGATTGCCGAGCGGTCCGACCAACGCGTGTAATTCGTCGCCCTCTTTGAGCATAGCCATTCTATGAGTGGAGTAACCTACTTCCTGCACAAGCAAAGTGATTGTCTCCTGCTCTCTGTCATAGTCGCAGATGGTAAACGGCACTCTCTCTCCTCCCTCCTCGACTATTACTATTACAAATTGTCCCGGCAAGCAATGCTTAGACACCACCGGCGTATGCACGACGTATTTCTTTACTCTGGGCGCAACGTCAAAAATTTTTAAAAGTTTGTTCATATTCAACTCCTGTTATGTTATCCGCTATACTAATAGTTATATTTTATATTAGAGAATTCTCTGCTCAGCTTTGCTACGGTCGAGACGCCGTTAAGATTTTAACGATGTGACATAACCCTACTCATTAAGATAGGTCTTGCAATAGTCACAGATCATACAACTTTCGCATTCTGGTTTTCTCGACGAGCAAGTATATCTGCCGTGATGTATCAGCAAATGATGAGCGTGAGACCATTTGTCTTTTGGGAGCAACTCCATAAGCGCTTTTTCCACCTTGAGCGGGTCGTCACTGTCGCAAAACCCTATGCGGTTGGCAAGTCGCAAGACGTGCGTATCCACGGCTATAGCGTCGCCGCCGTAAGCCACAGAATATACCACGTTTGCAGTCTTCTTTCCCACACCTGCCAACGTCATAAGTTCTTCTATCGTATTTGGAACTTTACCGTCAAATTTCTCGACGATATCGCGGCTTGCAGAGATAATATTACGCGCTTTGTTGCGGTAAAATCCGCAAGAAAAGATATAAGGCGCAAGATCCTCGTCTTCAAGCCGAGCAAACTGCTCCGGTGTGTTGTACACCTTAAAAAGTTTTTCCGTGACTTGATTGACGCGCTTGTCTGTGCATTGCGCCGACAGTATTACCGCCACCAGCAATTCAAACGGCGTGCCGTAATGGAGTTCGCACTCCGCATTAGGGTGCATTTGCTCCAACTTGGCAAGCATATCGTCTATATCTTCTTTTGAAAATTTCTTTGCCATAGTTTATTGTATATTATTCACATTTTATGCTCAATTGGCAGCGCCGATAGGGATAATACCCCATCGTCGACGAAAAGTGAGATAGTCGAACTTATACTTGCAATATTCTCTTGACTGCCTCAAGCGTCGTCTCTCTGTCTCCAAAAGCCGTAAGACGGAAGTATCCCTCTCCCATTTCGCCAAAACCTGCGCCCGGCGTGCCAACAACGTTGGCTTTGGTAAGCAAGTGATCAAAGTACTCCCAACTCGTCATACCCTCCGGACATTTGAGCCATATATATGGAGAATTTATTCCGCCCGTATGCCATATTCCCTTTGCCTCAAGCGCCTCGTGGATAATACGCGCGTTTTCTTTATAGTAAGCAATGTTTGCTCTTATTTGCTTTTGTCCCTCTTTGGAGAATACCGCTTCCGCGCCTCTTTGGATAATGTAAGGAACGCCGTTGAATTTGGTGCATTGGCGTCTATTCCAAAGTTTGTTGAGCGGCGTATTATCGAATACAAGTTCTTTCGGCACGACGGTATAACCGCATCTCGTACCGGTAAAACCAGCCGTCTTTGAGAAAGAACAAAACTCTATTGCGCAAGTTCTTGCTCCCTCAATCTGCAATATACTGGTTGGCAAATTGTCTTCGCCTACAAATGCCTCGTACGCGCTGTCAAAAATTATCAAAGCCTTTTGCTTATTTGCGTAATCTACCCACGCTTTCAACTCCTCGCGAGTGTATACCGATCCCGTCGGATTGTTGGGAGAACAGATATAAATAATATCAGCCTTAAAATTCTCGTCGGGCATTGGCTTGAAGCAATTGGCTTGGTTGCCTTGCGCAGTGTCAATCTTTCTGCCCACCATAACGTTGGTATCAACGTATGCCGGATAAACCGGATCGGGTATAAGCACCTTGTTGGAAGGATGCAATATGTCGAGTATATTGCCGAGGTCGCTCTTTGCTCCGTCGCTTATGAATACTTCGTCGGAAGATAATTTCACTTCCTTGGTCGCATAATAATCGACTATTGCATTTCTCAAAAAGTCGTGACCTTGCTCAGGTCCGTAACCTTGAAATGTCTCCTTTACGCCCATCTCGTCAACGGCTTTGTGCATTGCCTCGATCACTGCGGGAGCAAGCGGTAACGTAACGTCGCCTATACCAAGTCTGTATACTTTTACGCCGGGATTAGCGGCTTGAAATTCTCTGATTTTTTTAGCCACTGTAGAAAACAGATAACTGTCTTTTAAGTCCAAAAAATTATTGTTGATTTTCATTCTCTATTCCTTTATATATATATCAATATAATTACTTTATTTTGCTCTCTTTCATTACGACGTATTCTTCTCTCTCTGCGCCTACCGAAACGTAAGTGATAGGACAGTCGACGGCTTTTTCAAGATACTCAATGTATGCAAGCGCCTGCTTTGGCAAATCGCTCGGCTTTCTGCAACCCGATATGTCGCAATTCCAGCCGTCCATATATTCAAATACCGGCGTAGCAATCCTCAAATCCTCTCCGCTTGGGAAAGACTTGGTGATTTTGTCGCCAACCTTATAGGCTACGCATACCGGGATTTTGTCGAGATAAGACAGTACGTCAAGTTTGGTAAGAGCAAGTTCTGTCGCGCCTTGCATCTCAACGCCGTACTTGGAAGCAACTACGTCAAATGCGCCCACTCTTCTAGGTCTGCCGGTTGCAGCGCCGTATTCTCCGCCCGCTTCTCTCAAAGCCTCGGCCTCTTTGCCGAACATCTCTACCGTAAACGGTCCTTCGCCTACGCAAGAACTGTAAGCCTTCATAATACCGAATACGTTGTCAAGTCTGTACTTGGGTATACCTGCGCCGATAGGAGCGTACGCCGCTATTGTGTTGGACGACGAAGTATAAGGATTGATACCGAAATCAATATCTCTCAATGCGCCAAGTTGCGCTTCAAACACGACTTTTTTGCCGGCTTTGAGACTCTCGTCCAAAAACTCGCCAGTGTTGCATACAAAAGGTTTGAGTTTGTTGCCATACTCTTCAAGCCAATTCATAATCTCGTCGACTTCAATCTTATTGGAGCCGTAAGCCTTCTCGATAAAGAGATTTTTCCACTCGACGATACCTTCGATTCTCTTTTTTAAAGCCTCGGGATGGAACAAGTCGCCCATCATTATTATCTTTTTGAGATATTTATCACCGTATACCGGCGCAATACCTCTTCTCGTAGAACCGTACTTGGCGTCACCCAGTCTATCCTCTTCAAGGCAGTCCTGTCTTACGTGATACGGCATACATATTACCGCGCGAGAACTTATCTTGAGATTGTCGGGCGTGATTTTGACGCCCTTTTCCGTAAGTCTGCCCATTTCGCCGACAAGGTGTTGCATATCAATTACCATACCGTTGCCCATTACGTTGACGACTTCGGGACGTAAAATTCCCGATGGGATAAGATTGAGAATAAACTTGCCAAGATGATTGATGACTGTATGTCCGGCATTGTTTCCGCCTTGATATCTTACTACTACGTCGTAGTCGCT
>WSNH01000030.1 GCA_013316135.1 Clostridia bacterium | reverse complement strand
CAATAAAGCGGTTTTTCCTGCTATACGTAAAAATGAAATAGACTTTTATTATAAAGGCGGCTGCCTTTATAAATTTTCTTGTGGTATTTTTATGCGAAACAACGCTTATAAAAATTATAGCGATAATACTGACAGTCTTGATGAATATGAAATGGCGAAAAAGCAAAACGAAAATAAACATACCAACGTAACCGGTAGCGCAAAAGAGCGGAACTTGCTCAACGAATTATACTATCATACTTTTGATCCTAATTGTAATATCGATACTGTTGTTCTTGACATCGAAGTAAATTTGAATGGCAATATCGGAGCGGGAAAGAAATGCGATTTGGTTCTTTTTAATACTGTCACCCTTGAAATAATGTTTGTGGAAGGCAAAGTATTTTTTGATCACCGCGTGAACGTAAAATGCGGTTGTACCCCCAAAGTTGTTCAACAAGTAAATTTATATTCGGATGCTATATTAGAGCAAGAGGAAACTATATTAAATCAATACTGTGAATATGTGCGTATTATTAACGATTTATTCAATACACATTATAAATTTCCTCTAAAAGTCATTACACCGGCGAAGTTACTTGTTTACGATACTCCGTTAGTGCGTACGGATAATCAAAATTATAGTATTGACACGATAAACAATGCTTTAGGTAAAGGCAACGTTTTATGGTGCGAAGTTGCAAAACGTCCTACGACGGATGAAATATGGAGAGTGCTATGCAAATAAAGATTCATAGAGGTACTCATCAAATTGGCGGTTGTATTACTGAAATAAAAACCTCGTTGTCGCGTATTATTATAGATATGGGGGCAGAACTTCCTTCTGCGAACAAAACAGCCTGTGACTTTGAAATAGATGGAGTTACTTGCGGTACGCCTAATTGCGACGCTGTACTCATAACTCATTATCACGGAGACCACGTGGGAATGTATGAAAAAATTTTACCTGAAATTCCAATTTATATGGGCGCTGTAGCAAAAAATATTTACGGCGTTGTGCAAAAGACTCTTAAGACCAAACTCAATCAAGGCAATCCTCAACGAGTAGCAGACTTTTATGAATACTATATAGGAAAGCCGTTGTTTTTTGGAGATATAAAAGTTACGCCGTATATTATCGACCATTCTGCTTTTGATGCGTATATGTTTTTAATAGAAAGCGAAGGGAAGAGAATCTTGCATACAGGTGACTTTCGTATGCACGGCGCGAGAGGAAATAAAATGCCCGCAGTATTTGAAAAATATGCTAAAGATATTGACGTCTTGATTATTGAGGGAACTATGCTATCTCGTAATAGTGAAAAAATAATTACGGAGCACGAACTTGGCGTGCAGGCAAAGAATCTTTTTGCTGAGCATAAAAATGTTTTTGTGCTTTGCAGTTCAACTAATATAGATACGATAGCGGAGTTTTATAATGCCGCAATAGAGTGTAATAAGCCGTTTATTGTTTGCGAAGATGATTTTCAAGCGGAAATATTAAGAATAGTTACGCAATCTACATACTCGCCGTTTTATGATTTTTCCAAACAAAAAGTGTTTTCTTATGCGCCAAATTTGAATTCTTTTATGAATGAACGCGGGTTTTGCTTTATAGGAAGAGCGAATTACATAACAAAAAAAACAATGGAATGTTTTCCAAACAGTATGTTGGTCTATTCTATGTGGAAAGGTTATTTGGACAAAACACACGCGGCTTTTGATAAATACAAAAGCGAATTTTTGGAAAACGCTATCAAAACAGGATGCCAGTTGGAATATTTACACACAAGCGGACACTCAAGCAGTAAAGATATTGAAAAGATTTGCGAAATTACGCAAGCGAAAACCGTCATTCCCATTCATTGCGAGTGCCCAGAGAATTTTGCGAAATTGAATATATTGGGCAATCTAAAAATTCTGTATGACGGCGAGATTTATACTCTTTGAACAAGATCTATTGAAATTTATTTATTGCAATGCTTTTCATAAAATCCCAAAAGATATTTATCGCTCATTCCCGCTATCATATCAATTGCCACGCGATGGGGGAAATCTGAATTTTCTTTGAAGTATTCTTCGACTTTTTGGCTATTGGGGTATATGTAAGGACGGTAATACTTGTCTACGATTTTTCTTTCGCTCTTTAAGTCGGTCAATATCAAATCAAATACTTTATCCACTATGTTTTGTAAATCTTCGTCGCTGTAACCGTCTACGCCCGAGTGGTCGCTTTTATAGATTAAGGCGTAGTTTTCGTCTTTAATTTTCATAAGCGCGTCAAAGGCTTTGTCACTCATTTTTATATGATTTTTACCATAAGAATTGTTAATAATATCAGCGCATAAAGATGATATTATCTCGTGATTTAATTTGCCGAGAATGGTGTCGGAGAATTCGTCAAATCGCACGTATCTCAACTTTTCGGCGTCTTGTCTGTCCTTGCCGACGTATGCTATTACGTCGCATATACGCACGAGACAGCCCTCAAGCGTGCTTGCCATCAGATTGGTGTCGTTGAGTTTCCCGACGTAAGCCAAATCGAGTTTTTCTTGCAAATCTTCAAAGCTTTTGCAAGACTTTTCGTTGGGAGCGTAGCAAGGCAATATCTCTTCGCCGTTGTGACATAGCACTCCGTCAATAACTTGCAATGACAAGTCGCTTTTGACAATATTGAGCAGATATCTTGCGCCTTGCACGTGGTGAAAGAATCTATAACCGTATCTCTTTGCCACGTTGTCAAGCAGTTTTTCGCCGCGGTGTCCAAACGGGCAATGTCCGAGATCGTGCGCCAATGCTATTGCCTCGATTAGGTCGCAGTTGAGTGAAAGGGCAGAGCCTATCGTACGCGCAACTCTCGACACGAGTTGAACGTGATAAGCGCGAGTGGAAATATCGTCGTTGTCGAGCAGTGAGAATACTTGAGTTTTACCTGCATATCTGTTGAACAAAGGCAAGTTGAGTACCACTTCGCAATCGCGTATAAATTGCCGTCTGAATATCTTGGGAATATATTCGTCTTTGCGTATAGCCTCAAAGTCTTTTGTAGCGTACGCGCTCAAAAGTTCGTCTTTTCGCGCGTATTGATGCGTCAGTATATTTTCGATATTTTTCTCAAGTAGTATTTTCATTTTATATTCCTTTAACTAATGGAGACTTTTATTAAGCGATGCTACGTGGAACTTAGAAATGTCTCCACAACACAAAAGCCGTCGACTTTTGCCGACGGCTCTATTATAGCATAATTTCTATTGGAAGAGCAAGTCCTTGATTGCCGTATAATATACGTCGTACATTTTTTTAAAGTCAACAATACTCAATCTTTCGTCCTTTTGGTGTATCGTGCTTTCCATACCCGGGAACATAGGTCCGAATGCAACTCCGCACTTGAGCGCTCTTGCGTACGTGCCGCCGCCTATGGTGATGGGCGAAGCGTTTTCGCCGGTGACTTTATTGTATGATTTGAGAAGACTTTGCACAAGAGTATTATTCTTGTCTATATAGAGCGGATCGTGAAAATTGCGCACGCTCACGTCTTTTGTGCCAAGACTCTTTTGCAACCTTTGCAATATCTCTTCTTTGGTATACGTCACCGGGTGACGGATGTCTATTACAAGGTGCAACTTATCTTTTCCGTCGACAGATTGTTGAATATTTGCTACGCCGACGTTGAAAGTTAGTTTACCGCTCTTTTCGTCAAAGAGTTTGATGTCGGCGCCGCTGCCGTCATTGTGACACAGTCTTTCTTTGAGCAGAGCATACTCTCCGCCCAACTTATCGCTCAAGAAGTCAAGAAGTCTCCAAAGCGCGTTGTCGCCTTCCCACGGAGTTGAAGCGTGCGCGGGTTTGCCGTAAGAGGTGATATGCGTCTTGCCGTTTTTTATCTTAACTTGCAATCTTTCGTCGTCATTGCCGTAAAGTTCGCCGTCGACTATGCAACTACACTTTGACATTACTATATTACCTCGGCTGCCGCCGTCTATGGTTATCATACCTTTGGGCACGTCGAGATATATGTCGTAGCCTACCAAGCCTTTTTCGCAATTGATGACGGGGAAGTCTCCGTCGGGGGAAAAGCCTTTATCCGGCATAATGTCGACTTCGTTGTATTTGTCTATACACTTCCAGCCGCTTTCTTCGTTTCCACCGAATATGAAGCGTATCTTGCATTTTGGCTTATATCCCTCTTCCAGCAGTTGATGAACGGCATAAAGACAGCATATCATAGGGCCTTTGTCGTCAAGTATACCTCTGCCGTATATAGTATCGCCTTTTATTTCTCCAAGTGGGTTTGCCGACCAATCTTCGTCGTACGGCACTACGTCGATATGCCCGAGTATGCCGAAGGTTTCGCCTTCGCCTATGTCGCAAGTGCAGTAATATCCGCCCTCGTTGTGCGTAGTCATACCCATAGACTCGGCAGTCTCGCAGACAAGATCAAGACATTTTGCCACGCCTTCTCCAAATGGAGACTGCGGACAGGGGGTTGACTGCACGCTGTCTATCGCAATCAGTTGCATTGTTTTTTGTATCATTGCTTGAAAATAATTTTTCATTTTCGCCTTCCTACAAACTTTTTTGATTTATTGCATAATTATTATACACAAATTGTTGAGAATGTGTTATATTATTAAGCGAAAATATCACAAAAACGTAAAAAGGAAGTTGTTATGAGCAAGGTAAGAACGAGATTTGCCCCATCTCCTACGGGATTTATGCATATAGGAAATTTAAGAACGTGTCTTTACGCGTATCTTTTCGCCAAGAAAAACAACGGCGAGTTTGTGTTGAGAATAGAAGATACCGACCAAGAGAGATACGTCGAAGGCGCAGTAGACGTGATATACAGCACGCTTAAAAAAGCAGGTATACGGCACGACGAGGGACCGGACAAGGACGGAGGATACGGACCTTATATCCAAAGCGAGCGCAAGTCGCTCTATCTCGATTACGCAAAAGAACTTGTCGACAAGTGCGGAGCGTATTATTGCTTTTGCGATAAGGAGAGGCTTGACTCTCTCAAGGACGACAAGGGAATAGCCAAATACGATAAGCATTGTCTGTCGCTGTCAAAAGAAGAAGTAGAAAAGAGACTTGCCGCCGGTGAGCCGTACGTCATCAGACAGAATATACCGACAGTTGGCGTCAGCGAGTACGACGATATGGTATTCGGACATATCAGCGTACCCAACGACGATATGGAGGACGGCGTGCTTATCAAGTCGGACGGTATGCCTACTTATAATTTTGCCAACGTAGTAGACGATCATTTGATGGCAATCAATTATGTGATAAGAGGCGTCGAGTATCTTTCTTCTACGCCAAAATATAATTTGATGTACGACGCTTTCGGTTGGGAAAGACCGCATTATATGCACCTTTCTCCGATAATGAAAGACGCGCAGCGCAAACTGTCCAAGAGATACGGCGACGCGAATTTCGAGGACTTCCTTGCAAAGGGATATTTGCCAAAGGCAATAGTCAACTATATTGCGCTTCTCGGTTGGTCGCCGAAGGGCAATGAGGAAAAGTTGAGTATGGAAGAACTTATTGAGCAGTTTGACGTGGACGGCATATCCAAGTCCCCGAGTATTTTCGATGAAGCAAAGATGCGTTGGCTCAACGGCGAATATATAAAGCAAATGACTCCAGAGGAGTTTGTCGAGGTAGCAAAACCATATTTTGATATGTGTAAAATCGCAGGTAAATACGACTATATCGCTCTTGCAAAACTCTTGATACCGCGAATCGAGGTGCTTGGTGAAATTCCCGAAAAGGTAGACTTTCTGGAAGAGTTCGACGAGTATGACACCGCAATGTTTGAACACAAAAAGATGAAGATCACCAAAGAAATAGCGCTCAACAACTTAAAAGCAATCAAAGAAGATTTAAAAGACTATGAGGATTGGACTGACGACGCGCTCAAGCAGAGAGGTATGGCACTTGCAGAAAAACTTGCGTGCAAGAGCGGTCAGATTTTCTTGCCTTTGCGTTTAGCGCTTACAGGCGTGGCAAGCACTCCGGGGGGTGCAACTGAAATGGCAGAACTTCTCGGCAAAGAAGAAAGTATGAGAAGACTTGACTTTTCGATAGATCTGCTTGCGCGCAATATGCAGTAAAAAATTATTAAATTAGGTTAAATTTTCTTTACAACTTTTATTTGTTGTGGTATTATTTTAACGTATCTTTTGACGAAAGTCGAAAAATACGCACCCTTGTTCGGACAAAGAAGTCCGAGCCATCAGACCAAAAGGAGGTATAAAAATGAACAAGTACGAAATGTTGTATATCATCAAGAATGATATTACCGACGAGGCAAAACAGGAAGTAGTTGACAAAATGGCTTCGGTTATTACGTCAAACGGCGGAGAAATCGAAAACACTGACAAGTGGGGTACCAAGAAATACGCTTACCCTATCGACTACACCACAGAAGGCTATTACGTTTTGGTAAACTTTACGGCTCCCGCTAATGTTCCTGAAGAACTCAAGAGAATGAACCGTATTACAGACGAAGTCGTAAGATCAATGATTATCAAAAAGTAAGGAGAAGATTATGAACAGAGTTATATTGATAGGCAACTTGACGAGGGATCCCGAGTCGGGCGCAACGCAAAGCGGAGTATCATATTGCAGATTTTCTATAGCGGTCAATCGCAGATTCAGCAAAGAAAACGAGACTAATGACTTTTTCAACGTAGTATGCTGGAGAGGTTTGGCGGAAAATTGCGCAAAGATATTGCAAAAAGGCAGAAAAGTCTGCGTAGTAGGCGCTATTCAAACGCGCCAATACGACGCGCAAGACGGCTCTAAGCGTACAGCGTACGATATAGTTGCAGACGAAGTTGAATTTCTTCCGTCCGGAGCCGGCAGATCTGACGGCGACAACACTCAAAGCAGTGAGAATAATGGCTACGGCTCAAACTCAAAGCCTAACAACAGCGGTTTGACTCCCGTAGACGAAGACGATTTACCATTCTAATAAGGAGATTTAAGACAATGAGCGAAGAAAAGGTAGTTAAGCGTCCCGCTAAAAAGCAAATGTCACGCAAAAAGATTTGTATCTTCTGCGCAGACGGTGTGGACGAATTGGATTATAAAGATGTTGCAAAGTTGCGCAAGTTCATCACGGAGAAGGGCAAGATTGTTCCCAGAAGAATGAGCGGTACGTGCGCAAAGCACCAAAGAGTTGTTACAGAAGCTGTCAAGAGAGCAAGAGAAATGGCATTGCTCCCATATGTAGCAGAATAATTTTTTATTTGTGTCTTTCGACAGGATTGATTTACGCAAGCCCCAAAAAGAACTTGCACCAAGATAAGTCGGATATAGGAAGACAGACAAAGACAAAAACGATAAAAACAAAAAAGTTTAGAAAGAGACCTTGTGAAAACGAGGTCTTTTCGTATTCTCTAATTAAAATATATTGGTCACATTTTAATATTCTAAGTCTAATAATTCATAATTGAAGTATTCATCACTTAGGAATTCACTTACACTCATTTGAAATCCGTGAGCCAACATTATAATAGTTTTTAATGTAATACCTTTAGTACGTCTTTGCATAATGCTTTTGATAGTTGGATAGGGGACGCCGCTAATTTCTGCTAATGTGTATTGTGTTTGAATCGGTCCATTTAATAATTGATTTATGCGGTCTACTACTGCTTCGTTTATAGTTTTCGGTGTTTCCATAATATTTTGCTCCAATATAATTAGTTTAAGTCACGTGCGTAAAAAAAATAGGATGATACATCATTCTTTTGGTTGACACATCATCCTGCGTATGATATAATGATGTCAAATAGGATGATATATAATCCTAAATCTGTGATACAAGGAGGTTGCATTATGCTTAAGATTACTAAAGTCGTAGGTCAATCCACTGCTAATATGTCCGGTTGCGGTAAGTTGTCTGACAATATGTGTGGCATTAGAGCGAAAATGGGATGATAGCGGAAACTTTTAAAGTTTTCAAAGATGAAGCCGTTGGGCGGATATTTTTGCCTGACGGTTTTTCTTATGAAAAAACTCTTTCTATAAACATTTCACCTTTGCACGGACGAGCGGTTGCTGTGAAAAAAGGAGATTTTGACTGGATTTCCGTTAAAGGAGGAGGTTGGAATTATGGCGGACCGCAAGTATATCTCTCGCAAAAGGACGAAGAACTAATCTTTGGGCTATATTCGTCTATATCGGCTAAGCGGGAGGTTGCGGTTAGCCGCGCAATAGAGCGAGTATCGGACGCCTTTCCTAAAGTGTTGTACTATAAACGATTTTCAGATTATACTTTGCCAGAAAGATATCGGCAATTAGCGGGTGTAAAATTCAAAAACGGAACTGCAGTTGATCCCTGTCTTTTGTATACGCAAGTAAAATGTCCCTGTCGTGTAGCCGACCTAATGTACTTTGTTGACAAGAAAAAGCGGATTGTCATTGAACAATGCAGCCGCTACTGGGGTATTTCTGTCAAATCGTATTTGCAGAAGTTTATCCAAACGCTTGCGCTAAATGTTGCCATATTGCACAAGCACGCATTTATCAATGACACACTTGATTACGGCAACGTGACGCTTCTTGCTGAAATAATAGATTATGAATGGGTCACTGCGCCTGGAATTAAGTTGTTTGACGGTACGTACGGCTTAGAAATCAGTAAAGAGCGCAAGGAAAAGGAATTATTGTATGGCGCAGAGATTTGCTTGCAACTTGCGGCGTTTTTACAGCAAGAATATAATCTGTTTGACATATATAAAGAGTTTATAGCCTCTTACGCTACCGTTAATCCAGAGTTTGTAAATCAAAACAATGCAATTCAAAAAATGCTCAGAGGAGAAGAATTTATAATATGATATACAACAATTGCAAAATAATTGTTCCTATGTGGATATCTTGCCATACCTATTTATTTGGTAGTGAAGACAGTCGCACATATATTTCTAACGAAAAACGACACACTTACGTACTCTTAGAGGGGCTTGCAAGCGATATGTGGAAACTTATAATTGATAATACCGAGTCTTTGCAATTTAAGGCGTGGACGCGAGAAAAGTGTGTTGAGGACCAAGTTGACGGTTTTTTAGACGAACTTGCGCAGCAAGAACTGATTGTGCTTTTACAAGACGGCGAAACTTGTGAGCAAGAAGCGCTATTTGAGCCGTTTGATAACGAGGCGCAGGGTGATGCTGAAGTGGCATTTATTGAGGAAATGCAAACGTGGATTTATGAAAAAAAGTTTATGTTTTCTCTATTTTTCGAACTAACTTACCGTTGTAATTTAAAGTGTGTGCATTGCTACAATCCCAAGCAAATGACAGATATCGAACTTGACTTTGCGCAATGCAAAAAGGCTATAGACGATGCGTATGACATAGGTTGCTTCCGCATAACTTTTTCAGGTGGCGAAGCCACGCTGCATAGCCGTTTTCTAGAACTTGTTCAATATGCAAGGAGCAAGCATATCTCTGTAGAAATATTTACAAACGGACAGTTGCTAGCAAATAACGCAGATTTGTATCGGGCAGTGTTGGCGCAATATCCTTACCGCATATGCGTTAGCCTTTATAGTACCGACAGACAGACGCACGAGCGCGTTACTTGCGTTAATGGGTCGTTCGACAAGACGGTGTCTTTAATTTATCGCTTGCGACAGGAAAATGTTAACGTGCAAATTAAAAATTTCTTACTCAACTTTAATTGTTTTGATTGCATAAAAGTTAAAAATATGGCGAAAGAGATTAGTGCAACGTCGATTGCCGACATCTCCTTGATTCCTACGATTGAGGGGGACAAGAAAACTCTTCAGTACGCGCTTGATGAAGATACATTGTTTAAGTTGTACGTTGACCCGGAGTCGCCTCTTGCTATCAGCAAAGATTTCGTTCCGGTTGATTATAAGGCGAGGAAAAACGATTCGCCATGTTGGGGTGGATTTATGGGACTGTGTTTAAATCCGCAAGGCGAAGTCGTCATCTGCGTTTCTATGCCATATTCGGTTGGTAATTTGAATAAGAATTCTGTGAAAGAGATTTGGTTGGATTCTATGAGAAAAGTTCCGTCGAGCAAACTGTATCAATGGCAACAACTTTGTATTGCTGATTACTATGAATGTTATAAGGAAGAATATTGTAAATTTTGTAGTTTTTGTCCCGGTATGGGTTACCTTGAGAACGGCTTTATGAAGAAATCTAATGTGCTATGTTTGCAGGCAAAAGCAAAAATGAAGGCATATCTTTATTTAAAAGAAAATTCAATTGAATAAAAACAGAAACGCCATCGTAGAACGATGGCTTTTGTATATATGGTGAATTATACTGTCAAGTGCAGCACCTTAAGAAAAACAAGAAGTTTATACAAATCTCAGGTATAATAAGTTTGTCGCAACAACTATATTGCGTGAACTTAATAGGATATTCTCTCATATGTATGACAAACCTACGTATTTCCCACATACGTACACAAAAATTGCGCTTGAAGTATTTTAGATAAA
>WSNH01000029.1 GCA_013316135.1 Clostridia bacterium | reverse complement strand
AGGTAATACTTATAATTTATGATTTGACATAGGAATTTCCTATGTCAGTTTTTATACTTTTTCAAAGCCTCAATATAGATTTTTGCAAGTTCCGACAACTCTTTGTCATTGTTTTTTATATATCCGATACGCATAAATTCAGGTTCGTCAAGAGGAATAGAAATAATAGTATCTCCTTGCAAATACTTTGGGAAATACCGCTGGATATTGTATAACCGTCTAATCCTATCATAAAATTAACGATAGCTGCGCGGTCGCTGACTTTTATACTTTTTTCTGACGGCTCGTTGCTAAAGAGTTCTTCTGCAAAATAAACTGATTCATAATTACCTTGAACAAAACTCAATTTAGGATACGGTCGCAAATCCTCCAAAGTTAATGACTTCTTAGTAGCAAGCGGATGATTTTTTTTGAGAAACACATGCGGCGATGATGTAAACAATTCATAAAAAGACAAATCATTTTCTTCTAAAACC
Source organism: Clostridia bacterium (assembly GCA_013316135.1). Taxonomy (GTDB): domain Bacteria; phylum Bacillota; class Clostridia; order Christensenellales; family UBA3700; genus RACS-045. The sequence continues at coordinate 10,064 of WSNH01000029.1, read as the reverse complement.
TTTTTTAAGACGCTCTCATTACCATTGCTTATAAATAAAATTCCTATATCGCTAAATCGGTTTCTAACGTCCTTAATAATTTGATGCGTTTGCGTTTCATTCAGTATAAATTCAAACCTTTCCTGACCAAATTGCCGAACAAGTTCTACAAAAGCGTTGGAAGTAAAAGTATAGTGCTGTGTAGATACGCAAAACCGCTGTTTTGCAGGCTGATTGGAAATGTATTTCGATTCAAGAAGTTCCATCTGCTGTACAACCTGTCGAGCATAACCTAAGAATTCCATACCTTCTTTTGTAAGCGCAATACCTGCTCTGCATCTTGTAAAAATGGATATTCCAATCTCATTTTCAACGTCTTTAATAGCTCCTGACAAACTGGGCTGTGAAATATACAACAATTTAGAAGCCTCTGTGATTGAGACTACTTCTGCAGACGTAATTATGTATTTTAACTGTTGCAGTGTCATTATCCCTCAATTTTAAGTAGTTGTCGGTCCTTCTACCGTTGGGTCGCACATATTTAATCCAAGTACAACTCCCAATACTATCCAAAGCGCTATGCCGTAAAACATACTTTGAAAAAACGCCTTTTTGTAATCTGCGTCCTTAACGAAGAAGTACAGTATCAACGCCAACGGCGGTAAAAGTACTCCCGTCAAAAAGCATAGGTCTTTAAGCGTCTTGGACATCTATACCTCCTCGGCTAGCATTGCCTTGACTTTGACAAGGCGAACTATCGTGCTTCTTTCATTCTCGTCAAGTTTCATTGTGATAAAGCGTATCGTCTCTTCAAGTTGCGGTATCATTACGTATTCAAGCGCGTTGACGCGACGCCTGTTCTTTTCAATCTCTATCGCAAGCATATTGCACGTCTTTTCCACTTCGGCAAGTTTAACCATACTCTCAAGCAAGCCGTTCATAACCTCTACTGAATTGTCCAGTTCTGCAGTTACGCCCGAGAATGAATAAGGATACTTATCACCTTCTGTGCTAGACTTGACAGATATAAGCGGTACTTCAACGCTCATTACGTTTTGACTGTCGAGTTCTATCTTGACGCTCTTTGACGGCATCGCAACGGCTTCTTGAATTACTGCGTCGTCGCTCACCGCCTTGGCTACGATAAAAGTAGTCAAAGCCGACTTCAGTTGAACTTCGACTTGTTCTCTAAGAGTTTTATTTTGATTTGCAAACTCCATAAACCGCCTGATCATCTCGTCTGATTTATCCTTTAAGAGTTTGTGACCTCTCACCGCCATCTTAAGACGCGTCTTCAATCTTTTCAACTCCATTCTGGTGGGGTTTACGTTAAGTCTCTCTGCCATTTGTCTGCCTTATTTGTTACGTCCCATATGTTATTTTAAAATTTGAACAATGTTCAATATTGTAATTTATCGACATATATTCAATATTTTAATTGCCTTCCATATAACTTTTATAAAGATTCTATATATTTTGTTATAATAGGAATTAGTTATTTTTGTTATCGAATTATGCAAATTGAACATTGTTCAATTTGCATAATTCCGCATTTTTCGTTACTTTTTATCCTCTTCAAGCGCTGCCTTGATTGGATCATAATACATCTCAAGGTATTTATCCTTGATACGCTTCATTTCCGATCTAGGCAGAAGCGTCAAGAGTTCCCAGCCTATCGTAAGAGTCTCTTCGATAGTTCTGTTGGTATAGAATCCTTGATTGATATATCTCTTCTCAAACTCTTCAGCAAAATATGCGTACTGCCTATCAAGAGGCGTCAATGCCGCATCACCTAGTATTGCCGAGAGTTCTTTACACTCCTTACCTTTTGCGTACGCCGCAAAAAGTTGGTTCATATTACCGGAGTGGTCTTCTCTCGTCTTACCTGCGCCAATACCCTTTTGTTTTAGACGGCTGAGCGATGGCAATACGTCGATAGGAGGCGTATAACCTTTTTTATTGAGTTCTCTCCCAAAGATTATTTGCCCTTCGGTTATATAGCCAGTCAAATCGGGGATTGGGTGCGTTTTATCATCTTCGGGCATAGTAAGTATTGGAATTTGCGTAATACTGCCTGCTTTCCCCTTTATTCTACCTGCTCTCTCATACATCGTTGCAAGGTCGGTATAAAGGTAACCAGGATAACCTCTTCTGCCGGGCACTTCTTTTCTTGCCGCAGATATCTCTCTCAATGCTTCGCAATAATTAGTAATATCCGTCATTATTACAAGCACGTGCATTCCCTTTTCAAAAGCCAGATATTCCGCAGCCGTCAAAGCCATCTTCGGCGTAGAGATTCTCTCAATCGCAGGATCATTTGCAAGGTTGATGAACATTACGGCTCTCTCTATTGCTCCAGTTTTACGAAAGTCTTGCATAAAGAATTCTGCTTCTTCATAAGTAATACCCAACGCCGCAAACACGACGGCGAACTTAGAATCGTTATTCAAAACCTTTGCTTGGCGGGCAATCTGCGCCGCTAATTCTGCGTGCGGTAAGCCGGACGCGGAAAATACGGGAAGTTTTTGTCCTCTTACCAAAGTATTAAGTCCGTCGATTGCAGATATACCGGTCTGAATAAATTCGTCGGGGTAATCTCTGGCCGCAGGATTTATCGGTTGACCGTTGATGTCGAGTTTCATCTCCGGAATTATCGGCGATCCGCCGTCCTTTGGATTGCCCATACCGTCAAAGACTCTGCCTAGCATATCTTCGGATACGGCAAGTTCTAGACTCCTGCCCAAAAATCTCGCCTTTGAAGTTGACATCTGCAAGCCTTGCGCGCCTTCGAATAATTGGACGAGCGCTTTGTCTCTGTTGACTTCGAGCACTTTGCCCCTTCTTACGCTTCCATCCTTGCCTTTAATCTCGACAAGTTCGTTGTAAGCCACGCCGTCAACGCCGTCTACCAGCATAAGCGGTCCCACGATTTCTCTAATTGACTTATATTCCTTTAACATACGGTTTCTCCTTAATCCACGTAAGCCAACTTATCAAGTTGCGCTTTCATACTCTCGTAAATCTCGTCCAACTTTGCAATTTCGTTCTCGGGAATAAACTTCATTCTGCCGATTGCTTCTCTTGCAGGTATTGCTATTATATCGTCAAAGTCCGCGCCCTTCTTAAGCGCCTCTTGCGAACATTTATAACACTCTAAGATAAGATTGAGCATCTTATGCTGTTTTGTAAGACTTGCATAGGTATCCACGTCATCAAAAGCGTCTTGTTGCAAATAGTCCTCTCTAATTGACTTGGCAGTCTCCATCGTTAGTCTGTCTTCATAACTCAATGCGTCTACGCCGACGAGACGTACAATTTCGTCAAGATTTGCCTCTTCCTGCAAAATCGTCATAGCCTGTTGACGATTGTCATTCCAAGTCCTTTCTGTATTCTTACCGTACCAAGCGCCAAGTCTGTCTACATAAAGCGAATAACTTTGCAGCCAATCAATTGCAGGAAAATGTCTTGCGTAGGCTAGCGAAGAACTCAATCCCCAGAATACTTTGACAATTCTCAAAGTTGCTTGCGTAACAGGCTCAGACAAGTCGCCGCCCGGAGGAGATACTGCGCTGATTGCCGTGACAGATCCCACTCTTTCTTCGCTTCCGACGGTATTGACTATGCCCGCTCTTTCATAATAACTTGCAAGTCTTGACGCGAGATATGCAGGATAACCTTCGTCACCCGGCATCTCTTCAAGACGGCTCGACATTTCTCTCAAAGCCTCCGCCCAACGAGAAGACGAGTCTGCCATAATAGCCACATTATATCCCATATCGCGGAAGTATTCCGCAATGGTAATACCTGTATACATTGACGCCTCACGAGCTGCAACTGGCATATCCGAAGTGTTAGCAATAAGCACTGTCCTCTTCATAAGAGCCTCTCCTGTCTTAGGGTCAATAAGTTCGGGGAACTCATTGAGAACGTCTGTCATCTCATTGCCTCTTTCGCCGCAACCTACATATACGATTATATCTGCGTCCGACCACTTTGCAAGTTGATGCTGAACGACAGTCTTACCGCTGCCGAAAGGTCCGGGAATACAAGCCGCGCCTCCTTTCGCCACAGGAAAGAAAGTATCAATAGTACGCTGACCTGTCACAAGCGGGGCAATAGGATACATTTTACTTTTAAAAGGTCTACCTATTCTCACTGCCCATTTTTGGCACATCGTCACTTTGATGTCGCCCTTTGAAGTAGTGATTACACAAATTACGTCGTCTACCGTATGCTCGCCCTCGGATATAGACTTGACCTTACCCTCAACGCCTATCGGAACCATAATTCTATGCTCGACGACCTTGGTCTCTTGCACTACGCCGAGAATATCGCCCGCAACTACGCTGTCTCCTTTGGACTTCTTGGCTTTGAAATTCCAAAGTTTTTTGTGGTCGATCGCAGATATCTCAACGCCTCTGCCTATTCTTTCGCCGGTCATTTCCACGAGTTTTTGAAGAGGTCTTTGAATACCGTCATAGATACCTTCGATAATACCCGGTCCAAGTTCTACGCTAAGCGGAGCGCCCGTGGATATTACCTTTGCGCCTGTACCCAATCCGCTGGTTTCTTCATATACCTGAATTGACGCCTTGTCATCGCGTAATTCAATGATTTCGCCGATAAGATTTTCTTCGCCGACTCTCACGACGTCAAACATCTTGCAATTGTGCATACCTTCCGCCACAATAAGCGGTCCGGAAACTTTGATAACTCTTCCTACTTCTTGTTGCATAATCAATCTTCCTTATTAAACAATATGTCAGTTCCAATGGCTCTCTCCACGTCTGCCTTAATACCTTGCATACCGTAGCCGTTGGATTTCCCTCCGCTGGGTATCGGTATTATTGCCGGATAAGCCTTGGTCTTATATTTTGCGAGCAAAGAGTCCATTTGCTCCGCTAGATTTTCCGTAATAAATATTACCGAGTGAGTTTTGGCGAGTTTTTTTATAATGGTTTCGCCCTCCTCCTTGGTATCGGCGCAGAAGACCTCCATACTGATAGCCTTGAATGCCAAAATCAAATCTTTATCTCCAACTACCGCTATCTTGCCTTCACGCATATAATTCCCTCAATCTATCTCTTATGACGTCCTTGTCTACGTCATTTTTGAGAAGTATACAAATCATTCTCACTATCTTTATCTCTATTTTCTTTGCCACGTAAAAACCTGCGATAGGCGCTACGGAGAAGATATCGTTGCGACCTTCCTTAAAAATATTGATAAGAGTGTTGTCCCAAATTCTCTCAAAAGCCACCATATCGCCTGCCTTAAGAGATTCTGCTATCTGCGGATATGGCGAATATGCCAACTTATCCAACACGCTTTGCAGTTCGCCGTTAAAGAAAGATATATCCAACTTACCGCCGTCAATAAAACTCTCTTTAAACAATTCTATATTGCCAACTTTGCCGGCTCTCGAAAACGAAGAGATATTCATCATATCTATATTCGTCTGCCAATATGCCGTCATAAATTTGTTTTTGGCTTTTTTAAGCATTGCCATTATATCGACATAGCAGGCTTTATCAAGCGTCAAATCTATAAATCTTGGGCTTGTATTGCCGTCGGCTCTTGCGCTATCAATCGTCAAAAGAGCCTTTTTCATACTCTCTGACAACGTCGAATAATCATCGGCGTATATCAAATCTTTGATTTCCTTGGGGTCAAGATTTCCCTTTGGCGCAAGCATAAAATCCACGTTGTCAAGGCGCATATATTTACCCTTGACCAATGCTTTCAAATTGTGATAATCAGACTTTACGGCAAAAGTCTCCATACCCTGCCCATCGGGCATTGCGTCAAACACAAATTCACTGATCTTTTTGTCTTCTGCTTGCAAAATTTCGTCATAATCCTTGGCGTCAACAACTATGCCGCCTCCGTAAGAACTTTCCAAAAGCACCTTAATACCTTCTTCCAGCCCATCGCTGTAAGCCATACGCACGATTTTCTCGTTGGTCAAGAAGGTGTTTTCCAATGCCTTAACTCTTGCATTTGAATAGACCAAACTGTTTTTTGCCATCAGTCTTTGCTCCCAAACAAAATCTCATCGATATTGCTCTCGATCTTCTCTTTTATCAAAGAGAGTTCCAACTCCAAAGTGAGATTTTTGTCATAATTTTTACCCGACAAAATTACTCCGCCTTTGAAGTCGCCAAACTCATCGCTCTTTTTTAAAGACTTTTTGCTTTTCTTGGCAATGTCTGCAATCAACTTTTTGGTAATGACCTTGTCGTCTTCTTTGGCAACAATAACTTCGTCGCCGTCTTCGCAACAAGACAAAATCATTCCTTCAACAAGCGCAAGATAAGTTTTCTTGTCAGCCTTGACTGCCTCCAAAGCCTCGTCGAACGCCTTGTCGATAATTTGCTTTTTTCTACCCTGCAAAAGTTTTTTTACATCAAGATTAGCGACGACTTCGCTTCTCTCTATCGCCTGTCTATACAACTCGTCAGTTTTGCCGGAATTACTCTCGACAAATCTGTCGACCTGTCTTTTAGCCCTTGCCAGTATCTGCTCTGCCGTGTTGTTAGCCGCTGCGATATTGGATTGGGCTACGGCATTGGCGTCGTCTATTATCTTTTGGATAATTGCCTCTTTGTTGTTCATAATATACCTTTTCTATTATTTGATCAAGAACCAAACGCCCAAGAACGATATCAAAAGAGCGAGAAGCGCATAAGTCTCTACCATTACGGTCATAAGCAAACCTTTACCGGACGCTTCGGGACGCTTTGCAACCATTGCGATAGCCGCAGACGCACACTTGCCTTGATAGATACCTGATACGAGACCTACGATTGCCATAGGAGCGCAAACCGCTACCATACCCCAACCTTGAGCCGATGTCCAATCACCCAAAGTACCGCCGATTACTCCCGCTTTCAAAAATACCAAGAATGCAATAATAAGTCCATAAATACCTTGAGTACCGGGAAGAAGTTGCAAAAGCAAAACCTTACCGAACTTGCTGGGGTCCTCGCTGGTAACGCCTGCCGCCGCTTGACCTGCAATACCTACGCCGATTGCAGAACCGCAACCTGCGAACAATGCCGCCAACGCTGCTCCTATCATTGCTACATAAACTCCGTTCATTATATTAACCTCCTGTGGTTTATATCTTTGTTGTATATCTACGCATATGCGTATTTATCTTTTTTTCAATCTACGTCATTTCGACCGAAGCAGAAAAATCTCTACGATTTTCAACTGCCGAGACACATTCGACTTCGTTACATTCAAGAAGACGTTACTATATTACTAATAATCCTTACGCCTTGCTCTTTTTTGTTTTCGGCGGGTTAGGCGTACCTATACTGTAGTATTTCATCTCGCTGCCAAGTGGAGCAAACGACTGTCCGCCGCCAGTATAGAACTTGCCGAAGTATTCGACGAACTGCAATCTTGAGTTGTGCACATAAGCGCCCAAAGAGTTGATAGCCACATTGAACGAATGTCCTATGATACATATTGCTATTACAGCCACCACTCCAAGGACTTTCGGCAACATACCGTACATTATTTTCGCAATCTCATTAAATACCATCGCAATAACGCCCGTTGCCAAGCCAAGACCAAAGATACGAGTATAACTCATCAAGTCGGAGAAGAAGTTGATTATTCCATATAATGCGGAAAACGCGCCCGATACTTTCTTTGCGCCTTTTTTGCCAAACGTACCCGAAAGCATTAAAAGTAATAGACCCAATACCAAAAATACTATACCGAGTATCTTCGCCCAATTTCCCAACTTGCTTGCCAAAGCAATCCCACCTATGCCAAGAGACAGAAAATACCAACTGAACGCAGACGAGACGCCCCATATTGGTTGTCCTTGCTTTATCAAAGCAACCATATTGATAGCCATACCGACAAACATTTGGATAAGACCTACGGCTATACTTATTACCAAGAACGGCATAGGCTCGTCTATCGGATTAAACAAATACCAAATGCCTAGATTTTCTGCGCTTACGCCAAAGTACGAGCCAAACAAAAATCCCCATATGATAGTAGATATACCGCCCATAAAGATTATCTTTACAAGATTGAGTTGACCTTTAGGAGGTCTTCTTACAGCAAGAATTATTCCCGCTCCCAACATAAGCAACAATCCGTATCCCGCATCGGAGAGCATCATTCCAAACATAAGGAAAAAGAAAAACGCCACGCCGGGATTAGGGTCTATCTCTCTATAGAAAGGCACGGAATACATATTCGTCACGCTCTCGTAAGGCGCAACCACTCCGTTGTTGACTGCAAGAGTAGGAACTTCTTCGCCCTCAAGCGGATCTCTTATCAAAAATGCAAGAGACAGCGGAGATTCAGTCAATTCTTTATCCACTCGCTCCGCCTCGCTTTGCGGCAGCCACGCCTCGAGATAATACGTTGCGTCAGTGACTTGCGTATTATTCCTGCTCTGCGCCTTTGCGACCTCAAGCGTAAGATAATCGTACAACTTCATCACGTCTTCTCTTATGCTCTCATAAGTCATAATCTTTTCGACAAGTCTGTCACTTTTCTTATCTATCTCGTCCAACGCTCTGTAGCACTCTTCGATTATCTGAGCTGCCGTCTTGGTTTCTTCTATAGGACATACGGCAAAATCGACGTCGGTCAACGTCTCTTGAATGTCTTCTCTTTTATCTTTGGGTATGATTATTGCTACGCCGCTACTTGTATCGCCGCTGAAAACTTCGTATTCTCCGCCTTTTTCTCTTATAGTTTCCAAAAGAAGAAGATTTGAATTCTTGACTTCGCCAAGCAATACGTTGGCGGTCTTGGTATCTTTAAAACGTGAAAATTCGACGCTCATATTCTTATATGGCGCCATAGATACAAGCAAGTTGTTTTGCTTTTGCCTATCTGCTTTGAGGACAACAATTTCGTCTTTACAGTTTTTGAGTTCCTCTATCTGCGAAAAAATATCCGCTTGAGTGTCTTGCAATTTCTCAAAACTTTCATACGAGATAATAGGCTTGACGGCAAACATACCTCTGCCTTTCGCCGGAGAATAGTCTATCTTATGCTCCTTGGCTAGTTTTTTTGCCGTGACCTTATATTCTTTGACAGTCTGCAAACAAAATTCCAACTTGGCAAGTTTGACCTTATTTTCGTCTATATCTTGCTGAAAATCAACTGACTGCATTTTGTCGATTTTTTGCGTAGCAACAACTTCTGCGCAACCCAACTTGTGCAGTTTTTTAATCAAAATATTACGCTCTGCGACGTTGCCTATCAAAAGCAACTTCTGCATATTACTTAATGCCATACTTACCTTTCAATTCTTTGATAATACTCGCCGTAACTTTCTTCTTATTTTTTTCAAGCGCGGATATCATCTCATCCGCTTGCTTTCGCGCGTCTTCAAGTTGAGAAAATCTCAACTCTGCGCCTTTTTTTTCGCCTGCCTCGACAGCCGACTGCTCTTTGGCGTACTGTTCGTCTTTAGCGCTGACTACCATAGCGTCTGCTTTGATCTTTGCCTCGTTGACAATATTATTCGACTCGTTGACCGACGCTTTGACAATTTCTTGCGCCTTGTCTTCCGCTTCGATTATGCTGTCTATCATTTCTTCGATCATCTCAATTCTCTCCGTCGAATTATTTGAAATACTTGCTCTCTATCTCGCTTATCTTGGCAACTCTGCCGTTGTGACGACCGCCTTCAAACGGCGTATCCAACCATACTTGCACCATTTGTCCTGCCAATTCTTCGTTGATTACTCTTCCGCCCATAGCAATAACATTTGCGTCATTGTGCTGAGCGCACATTTGCGCGGTAAACAAATCGTGACATACCGCTGCTCTCACGCCTTTTACTTTATTGGCGGCAATGCTTATTCCAATGCCGGTACCGCACAGAATTATACCTCTGTCTACTTCGCCTTTTGATACTGCTTCTGCGACTTTCAACGCATAATCGGGATAATCTACCGACTTAATGTCTTCACACCCCATATCTACTATATCAATACTGTTGTTTTCCAAAACCTTCTTGATAGCAGGTTTCAAAACTATACCGCCGTGGTCACAACCAATTGCAATCTTCATAATCGCTCCTTAATTCTTTATATACT